>JAENZA010000019.1 GCA_016841485.1 Methanobacteriota archaeon | reverse complement strand
AGGCCGGGGAGGAACGAAGAGTTTCGACGATCAGCGCCGGGGCCGGCGGGGTCGTCGGCGGGGTGGTGGCGGTGCTGGTGAAGGTGCTGGGCGGGGGGTGAGGGAGAGCTGGGACTGACTGAGGCGGTTGCTTGATGATTCTATATCGATATGCTGACTTCCGGCAACTAGATCGAATGGATTATGTAAACTTACACAAATATGACCACATGAGGACATGGAAAAATTAATAAGAGCAATTCTTCTCCGGCATAGGAATAAGCGGATATGTCTCAGTGATATAGACGCTGCTCTCAAAGCAGATGGGATTTCCCTTTTTACAAACCCAGATAAGCAAAAACAGTTCATCGGCATCATCCAGAAGTATATCGATCAGGGCATTTTGAAGCCATTGAAGAGCGCAGCACCCCTTCAGCAGTATGGGCGACTTCCGAATAAGTATACAATTTACAGAGAATCTATTGTAGAAAATGGCACCTCACTCTTAAGGGAGCATTTGGACGAGCTGCTGTCGCTCTCCCCGCCCATCGACATTGATTATTATGCAACGCATAGCGACCACTATACCAGAGACCGTGAATACATACTAAAAATTGATAATCTGATACGCCAGTGCGACTCCGAGGTACTGACGGCAAACGAGAGATCATATCTCCTGTTCGGCGATGAGAAGGCGATCACCACGCCAACGGAGGCGTCCATTGACGGCGATACCATCCTCCGGAACTTGAAGATCACTCTCAGTGACATAAAGGCGAAGCGCGTTTTTGAACCATTTGTCTCGATACAAAAAAACTTCTATGCGCTTGAAGGCGTTTCTCAAAGATCGGTGCTAATCGTAGAGAACAAAGATACCTTCTGGACATTGCAGAGCGCATTAATGTCAGGCGAAATCGCAGGAATTCATCTCGTCATTTACGGTGAGGGGAACGCCATTCTGAAGAAGTTTGAGTACATTCAAACGGTTGGAGGGACACCAGAAGATAAGTACCTCTATTTTGGCGATATCGACCAAGAGGGCATCTTCATCTACAACCAGCTCCGGGAGCGATATCAGGAGTATGACGTCAGGCCAGCCGTCTCCCTGTACGCATATCTTTTATCGAAAGTCGGTGTGGAGAAGGCGCAGCCGTTGCGGCGATCCCGAAGCACGAAGATATTCTCTTTATCCCCATTCATTGACTTCTTTGATCCAGATATTGGCGCGGGGATCAGGAGAATTATCCAAGAGCAGAAGTACCTTCCGCAGGAGATCCTGAATAATACCGATATCAAGAGGGTGAGGTAGTTTGGAGTATACTGAGCGTTTTAAGGAGATCAATAAGCGCATGGATCACCTAAAGTGCTTTTACCCGTTCTTCAAGATATTTACCACCCCAAATATCCAAAAGGCGGATTATAGCGTGCCGTATCTGGCGTTGGATCTATTGACCCTGCTTATTGAGAAGGGACGGCTTTTAGGGCGTGCAGTTCCGACCGATGAGATTGAACGGCACGTTGAGAGGACTATGGGGGCGATGTACCCCGACAGGGAGTTTGACTACCGGGCAGTTTCCCGGGCCGTCCTTGAATTGCTTGAGACCGATAATCAGGGGATGCTCTATCATTTCCAGTATCCTGACCCGGTGCGAAAAAACCAAGTGGACTATTACATTCACCTGGTCGAGTACGACGTGAGGGAACGGGCATACCGCATTACCGATGAGGGTCTCGATTTCATGATCAGCATCAAGGAACTCCCTGAAGAGTCCAAAGTATCGGTCAGCCTGATCCTCTTTAAGAAACAGATCGAAAGTGGTTCTTTTCGAAACGCCCTGGAAACGATACGCGAACTCAACCTGAAAGTCCAGCAGAAAAAGCGGAAAAAGGAGGACCTTCTGGATAGACTGCTGTACGGCAGTCCCGATGTGATCGAGGACTTTGAGAAGTATACCCATGAGGTGCTCTCCCAGCTCAAACAGGAGCATGAACTCTTTGCCCAGGTGCGGAGCAGCCTTGCCGACCTTAGAGAAAGCCGGGAGAAGATTGCCGCAAATCCCGAATATCTTGGAAAAGAGGAAGACTTCATTGTGATAAAGAGGATCATGGTGGAACTTGAGCATGGATATGACCTCCACAACGGCCTTCTAAAGGACTACACCGACTTTCCCCGGGAGTACGAACGGATCTGTCGCATCAGAGTTAATTCATTATTTGAGAAGCGGTACCAGTTCCAGGAGGCGCTGGAGAACCGTGTCCGTGCCAATCTCCCGAACGATGCGCATATCGTGGAGATGCGCCCGTTGCTGCTCCCCGTACTGAAGAAGTCGTTCAGTCTGCTCAGGATCTTCGAGCCTCAGGCAGTCACGGGTAAGAAAGACGATACCGCTGGAACTCGCACGAAAAACGAATGGACCGACCGAAAATTAATCGACGAGGTCGTTAAAGAGCGTCAGGCAGGCAACTTCAGAGTGTACGCGGATATTCTCTTAACGTCCCTGGCCGAGAGCGGAGATCTTGACCTTACTGCGTATCTTGAGGAGCTCGGTCGCAGACTGGGGGAGGACGGGCTGGAGAATGTCGATCTCATTCCGTTTCTCATCGAACTGAACAGCGGGGCTGAGGTGATCCTGCATACGGGCAAGCCGGAGACTGCCGGGATCCAGGACCCGTACGAGACGGTCTTTGACCTCTCGGACCACCGTGAGTCACCGGTCCGGCGCGAGCCGGTTGAGGAAGCTCTCATCGCTGCATCTGATGCGGTGCACTTTCCGTACCGGGTCGTCCGGGTGCGTGCCGAGCCGACCGATCGGATCCCCATCGGGACGACCGGCAACGCGTATATCTCGCAGATCAGGTTTCGGGGCGAGGGAAAATATGGAATATAAACGTGAGAACCTTGAGATTGCCATGGACCTGCTCTCCTGCATGCTCGAGACAGGTTCAGTGGTGAGAAGTGAGCATCCAAAGGAGTTCATCCGGTACGATCAGGACGCTGAAGTCAGAGATGCGCTTGACCTCTTTACCGAAAAGCTGGGGTTGCTCGTCTGCGAGTATAAAGATGCATTATATCTGAGTCCGGGTGTCAACAACCGGGTCTTAGGTCTCTCGAATACCGAGATCAAAAACGAGATCAACAGGTGGTTCAACAACCCTGCGATGTACACTGCGTTTTTTTATCATGCATGTCCTCGTGACGGAGTTTTATCGGGAGGCGGTACACGAGACGTTCCGCCTGAAACTCTCCAAAGACCGTCTTCTCGAATCCGTCGAGACCAAGGTGAAGGCGATGGCAGGCCTTGAGGACCTCGAGAGCATCAGCGAGGAATATCATTTCAATTTCAAGACCATTTACGACCTCTGGACCAGCCTTCCCAAGTCCGAGTTCAAAGACGATTCCGATGAGATAAAGCAGCGGGGAGTAGGTTCGAAGAGGACTCTGGTCAACGAAACGGTCAAATTTATGCGGAAACAGGGGCTTGTTGAGGAGCACGACAACGCGATCTACCTCACCGACCGGTGCAAAGCGATCATCGCGGTGGCCTACAACCGGAGCGATGTACAGTCGGAGATCTCCGATTTCATCGATTCGCTTTCGCGTCAGGGGGCTCGTGAAGATGCCTAAACTGCGGCACGTCAGGATTGTTAACGCCCAGTTTAACGAGGGGAAAGGCATATACCAGGACTTCCGGATGCCGTTTAACGGTTTCAACGCGACGTACGAACTTGTGAACGGCGGGGGGAAGTCTGTTCTTCTGATGCTGCTTTTACAGTGTGTTCTCCCGAACACCGCGCTCGAACAGAAAAGGCCGTTTCGGGATATGTTTTCGGGAGGCGACGAGAATCGGACGACGCATGTTCTTGCAGAGTGGGAGCTGGATGATAGCGTTTCGGGTGAGAGATACCTGTTGACCGGTTTCTGCGCGAAAAAGCGGTCAAGCACGGATGAAGATGCCCCGCGCAGCGATATCAAGTATTTCAATTACATCCACCTTTACAGCAAGGGGAACGATTACGATATCCACCGCATGCCCCTTTGTTCGTGGGAGGGTGACGAGTTCGACGTCCAGGATTATGCCAAGACGCACGCCATGCTCCGGGAAAAAGCATCGGAGTACGCGATCCGGATCACGGAGAAGAAATGGGAGTACCTGGAGTGGCTTAAGGCCTATTACCTTCTGGAGTCCGAGTGGGGCCTGATCAAGGATATCAACAAGCGTGAAAACCACCTCAAGACCTACTTCGGGAGTTACAAATCCTCAAGAGCACTCATCGAAGGCCTGTTGATCGATACTATCGATGTCTGCCTGCGGGATAGGCAACGGCTCAATTATGGCGGAGAGACGGAGGCGTCCAGCATCGAATCACTTGCCGATGCGCTGTATCAGTCTCAGGAAGCACTCAAGCAATTACAGGAGGAACAAAACCACCTCCGGGACTATGAAAAATTGCTTTCGGAGATCGGTGCATTGAGCGGTGCAAACGACCGCCTGATCAGAGCGTATCAGGTGTATGAAGAGGCACGAGACCGGGCTGCGTCGCAGTATAAGGGATATGAAGCAGCGGTCCTTCGAAAGGGTGAGGAGATCGGTGAAGTTTTTGAGGCAATCAGGACCGAAGAGGCACGTCACGCAGCCCTGCACCGCGATCTCGAGAGGACGCGGCTGAAGAAGTTCAATGTGCGGGTAAATATCAGCCGGAGCAAGTGGGAAGAAGCGAAGACGGAGAGGGACGGCCTCTAAAGGGAGGCCCTCGACCGGAAGCACACGCTTGCCTTTAGCCGTGCGGTGAACAAGTACCTTAGGATCAAGGGCCTTGGGGCCGATATCCGGGAGATGGAGGCGAGGATGGAGAATACAAAGCTCGCCTACGAGGAGATCTTCGACAAACTCAACCCTCTCGGGAAGACGCTTTTCTCCCATTTTACCGCCGAAGTTGCCCGGACAGAGGGGCGCAGGCAGGAGGAAGAGAGCGAGGTCAGTCGGATTCGATCGGAGATCGAGGGGCACCGGGAGAGCCGCGGGACGATACAGTATCAAATCGGCGATGCTCAAAAGCAGGCCGCCAAGTGCCGCAAGACCCTTGCAGACCTGGAACGGCGGGAAAAAGAGTTGTCTGATCGGGATAAGAGTTTTCCCCAGGTTTCCGGCAGCCTCCTTCTGGAGGACCATCTCGATGCGACTGCAGCACGTATCGACGAGGTGGAGCAAGCATGTACTCTTCTTTCTGCTACGATCGATGCGCTCAAGGACGCACTCTCAGTGAAGATGAGGGATGAAGATGTCCTGAAGGCAAAGATCGGGGGTGAGGAGCAGATGATCGACCGCATCCAGCATGAGATCGCGCTCTTTGAGAAGGAGAAGAGCGGTGTGCTGGAGGTCGTCGGAGCGTACGGGAAAGAGGACGTCCGCTCCTGTCGTGATTTTCTTCAGGCGGAGACTGCTCTGCGGAGAGATGCGCTGACAGTCCTCAGGTTGAAACTGAAGACGCTGCACCAGGAGATGGAAACCGTCCTGAAGTACGGCTTTCCTCTGAGCGATGGTTTCGTGCGGGCTCTCGACGCCCTGAAAGGCCGGTATCCTTCCGTCATGAGCGGTGCCGAGTACCTCAAAGGCCTTCCCGAGGCGAAGGCGGCAGAGGTCCTGGAGGTTGCACCCTGGCTGCCGAAGGCAGTCCTCCTCCTCGACCAGCACTTCAAAGAGGTCGTCCGCAACCCGTACGCCCTCCCCGTCGAGGTCCAAGACTCTCCGGTCATCCTAGTCAGTTTCAATTCTCTGCGGGAGAGCAGGGTTTTGTCGCTTGGGGATGTATTTATCCCCCATCGCAACGCCGATCACGCCATCGATGTCCTCACCCGGGACAAGGCTCTCGAGCGCCTGAAGAAGGAGATCGCGACGGTCAATGCGCAGGTCGTCCAGCGTGAAGAGTCGGTTATAGCTATAGCAGAGGACCTTGGTCTCGTACAGCAGTTCATCAACCGCTATCCGGACCCCAACGAATTTGCAAAGGGAGAAGAACTGGCTGACCACGCCCGCCTGAGGGAAGAGTACCTAAAACAGCTCAAGGCAGTCGCAGCAGCGATCAGGGAAGATAGAACAACCCTTGCCGAAAAAAATGAGAGCCTGAACGAAAAACAGGGACAGTGTGAGCTGCTCGAGAAGAAGTTCGACCTGCTGAAAGAATGGCTGGATGTCACGAAGCAGAAGGAGACAGTCGGCAAAGACCTGACGAGTGAACTTCAGAGGGAGAGAGACCTGGTTGATGCACTGCGAAAGATGGATGCAGTGTTATCCGGGCTCCATCTTAAGGAGTCTTCAAAGAGCGAGTCCGTCACGCAGCTGAACAATCATCTAGCCGGACTGAAACGGGAACTTGAGGAGTACGAGACCTACGCGGAAGTACGCATCGAGACTCTCACCGGTCGGGACATCGAGCGGGTACGCTCGGATTACCGGGCTGCAAAGGGAGCGCTCGATGAAACAGCGGGCGGTCTGGAAGACCTCGAAAACGGGGTACGAAGAGACCGGGCGGCCATCGCCGAATACAAAGAGGATATACGGCTCATGGGTATATCCCCGGAAGAGATCGGGTCTGCCGACCCGAAACAGCCGTACTCAGATGGGTATATCGAACAGCTCGAGAGCGGTATCCGCGACCTCGAAGAAGAACTGAAGGGTGCCGAAGGCCGGTTTAAGGAGGTGTATGAGGAGTGCTATCGCCTCCACCTCGAGTTTACGAAGATGATCGACGATTATCACTTCAATGCTCCCGATACATATGTCCCGGACCCTCTGCTCGTCGATGCATCGCCGATAGAGGAGGAACTGGCCGCGAAAGAAAGGGAGGTTGCAACGGTCGGCTATGGTATCGAGGAATTGAAGGCTGCCGGTCGGGAAAAGGAACAGGAACTTGCCGGACTGCAGGACAACCTGACCGAATACCGGGTTCTGGACGGCGCTCATGGTTTTGCGGATCGTGATGTACTCCCTGCCGGGGACCTCAGGGGACACCGTGCTCTCAGAGAGGAGCTGGAGATCGGGGAGAAGAGTGTCCGGAAAGGGAAAGACCAGGTCGCCAATGTAAAAGAGGCCTGCGTCCATAACATCACGGGAATTACTGTAGCACCCGCCTTTAAAGATACGCTCAAGCTGAAGTTCAGGACTGCCGAGACTCTCGGCGAGGCAGAATCCGCCCGCAACGATCTGGAGAAATATTCCGCTAGCATACGCTCGAAGGTCGAGATGACCGGAAAGCAGATAGAAGTATTCAAAGGGATTGAAGAGAAGGTCGTAAAACAGGCCCTCGGGGTGGCGATGCTTTACCAGCAATATCTCAAGGACTTCCCCGGGATGTCGAAGATAGACATCGGTGGTAAAGATTACGATATGGTGCGGATCAATTTCGCCCAGTGCACCTATCCGGAAGCCGAGGCAGAGGTCGAGATGCGCCGGTACATTCAGGACCTCAGCCGGAGCATCGAGAGCGGGAAGATAGGGCAGGACGACCTCGTCGATCACTTACGGCCGAAGCAGCTGGTGAGCCGGGTCATGGATATGGGAAGGGTCCGCGTAAAGATACGCAAGATAGACCGTGGCTCCCGGGACTTCCAGGCGTGGGACATGATTAAGGCATCCGAGGGACAGGAGAACGCGATATACATCATCTTCTTCGTCATTCTCATGTCTTTCATCAGGCACATCGTCGTCAGCGGAATCTACGAGAAAACCGCAAAGGTGCTGATCGTCGACAACCCGTTCGGGTCTACCGGCGCGTACTACCTCTGGGAGCCGATCTGGTCGATCCTCGAACGGAACAACGTCCAGCTGATCTGTTCCGGCCATAAGATCCGGTCGGAGATCCGGGAGTTTTTCCCAATAAACCACCTCCTCACTGAGGAGATCTCAACGGATAATACGATCCGGATCAACATCAAAGTGGAGGCGGTCGGGGAAGCGAAAGATGCTCTGGAGCGCAGCCAGCGAAACACGCTTCTTGCTTGGACGGATGTTCCGTAGATTTTTTCAGATGCAAAGCCCCATACACAGGCCAGACGGGGGACTTTTTCCTGATACGAGATAAAACGAGGCATTACTGGGAACTATCTACACTCAACAATGCACGTTGGATTTCTGTTGCGATCAATTATAACTGAATTTGTATGATGATAGCCTCCAGTTCACCTTTTTTCCATTTCTCTATTGGATTTTGAATTTTCTCGCAGAGAGTGATGCCCTCCTGAGGGCTATAGTAAACATGATAGATGAAGTATTTGTCACCAGATCTTTTGGCCAGATCCCATTCGTTTCTTGTTACCATAAATGTCTGACGAGGCTTAACCGACGATTTTACCTCAATATATCGCTCCTCGCCGTTCTCAATTATTTTGATATCGTGACCGTGTCCCCTATCCCCACTATCCTGCTCCTTGTTGTACCAAATAACTTCAGCAGAGGACGCCCCATGTACGTTAATGGTAAAACCATCCTCGATATCGCTAATAGTTGCATCCGGATAACGGTTCTGCATCTCGCGCTTGAGATTATGATATACTACTTCCTCGCCCCAGTGGCCAATCTGGAGTAGCTTTTTCTTTGTATCCTGTTCTGATCCAGAGTCTTTCCCTTCTCGTTCGAATTTCTCCGGGAACCTCTCTCGATTCTGGTCGTGCACGAGGTCCTTCCTCTGGCGAGGGGAGAACGTTATATAGATTAATGATGTCGATTCTGGGTTTTTAGCCAGTACTATCTCAGCATCGTCATTTTCCGGTTCAGGGGGTCCGGAATGTGTCTTATGATGCTTTTCGGAATACTCATGGCGTACTGGAGTTTCAGGTTCTCCAAGTTGCTTTCGGTGGGTGGTTGCGTCAGCATCAGCAGAGGTACGTTGTTGGGTAGACGTTGATGGGGAACCGTGGTGGGGAGTGGGGGTATTTTCCGTCGCATTCAGTGCCGATGGAATTTCTTTTGGAAGTGGCTGTTTTTCAGTTGTGTTTGCGGAAGAGGGCGAAACCCCTAACGTATTCTCTCCGACGTCTGCTGTCGGTGGATCTTTTTCGGGAGTTTGTTGGCCCGATTCTACTGTTCTCGGTGAGTTTAACCATTCTTCCTTGTCTAGAGGCAAGTGTGGAATCTTTTTTGATTCGAGGAACTCTTCAATGTTCTCTATACTCTTTTGATCGAGCAAATAGCATATAAACGTGTCAAACTCGTCTATTTGACCGAAGTACTTCGCGAATTCAACGGCGATCTGTAATTGGTTGGCGGTGCTAATATAGAGTGTATTCCCGTCGAGTAATACGTTCCTGCAATCCTTCACGCGCTGATCGTTGAGAATATATTCCACATTGATAGAACCAAGTCGTGCACAGCGGAAATCTCTCAAATTATCCAACTTTTGAGTTTCCTTAAGGAGATCATAATCTTCCGGATGTTTGTGATAGAGATAGCGCAAAATATAGGGAACTATCTTCTGTATCTGCTGGGCAAACTCAAATTCTTCTTCGATGATTTGCTGATCGTCATTTGCAAGGTCACATCGAACTGTTTCTGACAATCGGAGAATTTTTGCAGATTTGATAAAGTCCTCAAGATCACGGATTTCAGTTCTATCTATTGCCAGGAATGCAATACCCTCTCTATCGGCAAATAACTCATAGAGAGTAGGGTCATCATTAACAAAAACATCACCATCGTTGCGCCAGAACTGCTCTTTATCGACCCACAACAAGCCCTTGCCAGCGAAATTCTTCCACCATGGCGCATATATGTTTGCTGGGTTTTGCTTCAAAGCAGCGTTTAGTTCCTTGTAAATCGTCACACTTTTTTTCGCATAGTTTGCTGTGTCCTCCCTCGCTGCGATTCGTTCAAGAACGGTTACAAGGTCTTCAGAGCCGGGAGTTTCCTTCACATCAATATAATCCACAAAGAATGCCTGACATTCCGGATACCATGAGCTTAGGGAGGGCAAGAACTCGATGAGTTCGTTATGATGGTGATCCCAGAAGATCTCTTTTGCGGTGAAATACTTTTGATCCGTTTCTGGAATATATATCAGGGGCTGGTTGCGGAATGCCTGCTGAACTGCATCCAACTTTGGCTCCCGATATGTTTCGAGATAATATGTACGATGCAGCCTAGGAGGACGGAATTCCTGAAGGCGTGAATATAGATCCCTGAATTCCTGAATGTTTTCTGATTGAGAATCTATTTTATTGGCAATTAACTCAATTATTTCATTGGCGCTTATTTCAGTCCGTATTCCCACATCCTCTATGAAAGCAGCATGTTGCCTTTCATCGATAGGAAATCCAATATAGTGTACGGCGTCGCCGAGATGTTTCTTGAGTTTGTCATCGTTTAAGAAAAGGCCTTTCAATGGGGCCAAGTCTCCTCCCGCAGTCGTCACCCACGGGAACGTTCTCAACTTGAGGAGAAAAGTTGTTTGCGTTTTGTGGAACTCCCAACCGTGCTGCCCTGAATAACGGGCGTAGTATTTGCACTCGGTATACTCGTGATATTTTTCCCAGTTGTTTAAGAGGAACTGGAAAAGCATGGAACTGATTCTCTTCTTCTGTTCTGGCTCTGCCAGATCAATATCGTGAAAAATGCGGTCTAAATCATTGCTGATGTAGTCATCCTCAACATAGTACAGTCCATAACCTGTATCACACCATCTACTGTCTTTCCAGATTGTATTAGCAAGATCCCCACGATAGATCGGTTTATTAGTGACTCTATTATTTTTATAACTGCCACCTTCCGCAAGTTCAGTTTCTGGGTCGAGAGAGACGATGATACCTTCACGAACACCAAGTGCCAATACAAACTCTTTCCAGGCTGATACGATCTGCCGTTTGGTTTCCTCCAGTTTTTCAATTTGTTGCTTAATCTGGGAGCGTTTTTTGGCTCGCTTCCCCTTTTTCGGCTTTGAATCGGCTAGTATCTCTTTACGCCGGGCATCAACTTCCTCTAAGTCCCTTTCGATGTAACATTTATGGAGTGAATTATCGTGGAAAAACATCTCTCCGGCAGCAGCCATCACCGATACGAGATGATGATCGCTTCCATAATCATCAGGCAAGTATATCTGCCGAGGAGGCTTGTAGTCACTACCACTCTGCTCGCTGTTTGTTCTGAGAGACAGGTTGCGCCCGATGTTTTCGATACACCCTCCAGTTTCCTGTAACTTTTCAAAATTGTCCTTGATGAAGAGGATATGTCCGTGGAGAGTTTCGGGAGTCTTATTTCTCCATAATCCAGTTTGATACTGGGGTACAATGTATTCCTCGATGATGGTTCGTGGAACCGGATAGGTAACACTCAGCCTCCTCAAGAATTCTTCGAGATCTTTTGCATCCTCCTCCGTCTGGATTGCTTTTCTGATCCCGCTATCGAATACACGGAGTGTACCTTCGAGATCAGATTCGAATCCGTATCTTTTACCGCTCTTCTGAAGGTAATAGAGGATCTTTCCATCCTTGGCAGACCAGTATTCGCCATTTTCGAGTTTTAGGATTGGCAGTTGTGCAATCTCATCCTGGGTTAGGTTATCCGGCCCCGTCTGTTTGAGTTGATGCGCACAAAAGCGATACAATTGAATGAGCCACTCATCCGAGTGTTTCTCTACCCACTCAAGTTTTCGCAGACACTCTGCAAGGCACTTAGGTGTGAATTCCCGGATCCCAAGCAAGTTGCGCAGTTCTTTATTCAAATAAAATGTGTTCGCAACGTACTCTTTTCCAAAGTTGTCTAATAATTCATCATTTGAAATGAGGGTTTTCAGGCTTTCATCTGCATAGTAGACATCGTAGGGTTTTTTCCATGAACCAGATCCCGTGAGAATGCAGTCGACATCGCATACTGCCTGAATGATCTGATGAGTGAGTGGCTCGATGAACTCGTCAGCAATCTCTTCTGGGGAGGATATGTATTTTAAAAAAGTCGTTTTTAGCTTCTCATCGCCTTTAAACTCTTCAATGGCCTGGATCACCACTTTGGGTATTTTGCTCACTAACCATTCGTTCCATGGATTGCCCTGCAGGATGTCCTCGCGATTCGAAGTTAACAGAAAGTCTGCCTGAATGATGAACTTGAGGCCGCATTTTTTCACCGGAAGAAATGCGAAAATGTCGGAGTTCGCACACTTCTGTATACTCTCTGGAGATCCGGTGTCGCTGACCGGAAAAGCGAGGACGATCTCCGTGTTTGTAATGCTCTCTCTCCGGGGCTCTTGTTCGGTGATCGCCGGTGGAACCTCAAACATGGAGCGGATCACCTGCCAGCACTGACATTGGTCCTGGTAATCAACTGTAACAAGACCGTTGCTGCCGGATTTGGTCATTGCCTTGGAAAGGTTATTGACACTGTCGATGATTTCTATCTTCTGCAATTTACGCAGAAAGAGGATGAGCGCGGAATCTATCTCATCAAACAGATCTAATCGCTCTCGAGCGTCGCCACGCAGAGGGAGTATTATATTGGTGATTTGTGGATTTGCGTCTTCTGGAATGTCGGATAACCAGTACGGGACAATGTAGCCAAGGTTATTGCCGTCAGAACGTCTGAATTCGAACTGGAACCCATTTGAGATGATTTTCGGAGAATCGCTCACTTTAAAGACAGATTTGAAGCCGATGCCCTTCTCGCCGATGTAGCCCTCAATCTTTTTCTTTGACTTTGTAGCCTGCCCGACACTGCAGATGCCTTCAACATCTTCCGAGGAGAAACCGTCTTCGTTGTTGTATACGATCAGCGTATCCGGCTTTATGGAAAATTTTATTGAAGGCTGAACGTTTGGAGCGTAGGCGTTATCTTCGGCATTCTGGATCAGCTCCATGACGAAGTGAGTTTTCTTTGTATAGAGATCTTCGGACAACTTCTGCAGTGCACTGTCAAGTTCTCGGTTTTTATATTCCCAGGCCTTTTTAGTTGCAGGATCCTCAAGACCTTTTAACCCATGTCCTGTTTTCAGTTTTTGGATATTTTCAATGATTTCTTTAGCCTCGAGAGAAGAATACACGCCTGATCACTAAATGAGGATGCGTTGAACACTATAAAAAGGTTTACGGTTATCGTTTACAAATCAAATTGAGTATACGTAAATTGCATCGTTTTTAGCGATTGTTTCTCGCTACCCTGATTCTTGCTATGTTTCCTCCTTAATATGGGATTCTAATGGTCATCTAACAAGTGGCGTTCAGCGTCCATAATTGTCTGATAATCCTCTTCAGGAATCGTTCGCATGGCCTGCCGGATGTGCCCCGTCCACATTGTCTTATTGGTGATAAATTTCAGCTGTGGAATGAGCGGTTTGAACTCCACCGGAGGCTCGAAGATCTCTATGGGTTTCAGGCGTATCCGGTATGGGAAGATCTCGTCACCCATCTGCTCGGGTGCGACAAACACCTTCGTCCTCTCCTCGAAAGGCTCCGATACCACCTCAAACGCCCCGGTCACGGCTGAAGGAAGCAGTTTGTCGCCCTCTTTCTGCTGTGATACGTAGATGAGGACCGTATCCCCCTGTTTCACCCGTTCGATGATGTTTTTATTGCGCTGGGGAACGCCCCAGAGATTCTTCTTCCGGGTGATCTCCCAGTTTGTCCGGTTGGATATGGCAAGCCAACGTGTCATGCAGAGTGATTGCAAGAAAAGGACGTAAATGTTTGGTTTGGGTGGTTCTCATGAGAGAACGAATTCAAACAACTCTTGGATGAAATCCGATTGGTAAAGCGAAAGGACATGGTACTTCTTCCGCTGCTCTTTCGTCTTGTAAAGATACGGCTCTGCCACCATGCCCGGCTGGCTCACGGAGATTATGAAGGAGTCGAGCGATATTCCACATTCAATACCTTTATCCAAGTATGTTGCATTGATCTTCCGCTCGATTACCTTGATATCCTCTGCAAGTTGCACCTTTTCATCTTCAGGCCCGGAACTGAACACCATCCCATGCGGCTCAAGGAAGACAATATGCTGCTTGCTACCGTCGACCACCCACATGATGAAATCCGGGTAGAACCACGAGTTTTTGTAAAATCCTACGCCGCTTTTCGGGATGTTGCGAAGCAGGTAGACCTTTTTCCCATCAAAGAGCTCTTCGTGGTCATCGATGTACCTCCTAACTCCCTGCACCAGTTTTTCTTCGCCGTCGTTGAGCCCTTCCGGAGAGATCGCAGCGATTTTGCTCGATGCCTTACTGGTTTTTGCGAGCAGCGGCTGATACAGGTGGTTCTGGAAGAAGATATTGGTAACGAATCTTGTGTTCCCGTCCGCATAGATCCGGTCGACCTGCCGGACGAGCGCATCGATTGCCTCGATTACGCCCGTTTCGTTTTCCCGGACTTTTATGACATACTTCTTGAACTCAAAGTTACCGTGTGAATCCGAAAGGCGCTCGATCCGGATGGTCTCCATCATCCATGCATTCTTCTGCCGGTTGTACGCGGCCTGAAGCGATTTTTTCAGGACGAGCACAATCACATCCTGCAGTTTCTGCACATCCTTAAATGACTGGGGTCTGACAGCGTGGTCGGCACAATATAAGGTGTAGCACCCGGAGTCTTCTATGATCTCCCGCAGCAGGGTTTTGTCGAAGACCATGTTCTTCCAGCCCTTGCTGCTCTTGTGCTCAAGGAGGGTGAAGTACATCGCGTCCCAGTCAATGAGATCCAGGTAACGTGAGTCGATTAAGGCGGGGTCGGGACGGGAGTCGGCTTCCAGACCCCTGTAGTACCTGCTGTCTTCACTCTCCACTTTGGCGAGGAGATCAACCTTTACCGGAACGATGTGATCTTTGGTCAGGACGAACCGCCGTTTCTTCTCGAACCCGGTCTCCTCCCAGTGGGGGATGAGCAGACCTTCGCGGAGGTGATCTTCGCAGACTTTGATTGCGATCTGGCGTTCAACGGTCTTGTAATCGTCAACACCTTCGATGGTGAGGAACTCGCGCAGGTAGCCGATGTACTTGGCGTCGACCCCGAAGATGTTGAGCGTCTCCAGAAGCGGGAGGTTCAGGGGCTGGTCACCGGCATCGTTGGTGCTGCGTTTGAGGGAGTTGCTTCTGCCTCGGAGCCGGACCCCGCGCCCGAAGAGCTGGATGATCTCGGTGCCCTCGCTTTTCCCGATGTTGATGAGCCCCATGCAGGAGACCCTGTAGCAGTCCCAGCCTTCGATGAACTTCTTCGCACCGATGAGCACGTTCACGGTGGAGTCCGGGGCGTCGATGGCGCGGAAGAGGGATGGATGATCGATTCTTTCGATACCGATCTGGGGCTCGTGCTCTTCGACGACCTTTACGAACTTCGTTGCGTCTCCGACGTAGATATCCCCAAAGAAGTCGTTGTCGCCGCTTTTGAGACCGATCTCTCCGTCGGTGTTCTTCAGGAGCACGAGGGTGAGACCGGTGGGTTCGGTGCACCGGAAGATGCGGCCAAGCATGTCGCCGTAGATCTCTTCTGCGTTCAGCCCCCGCTCCCTGAGGTAACGGAGGCGCTGCTCGGGGTAGGCCGGGCTGAAGAGGTCATGTTTGGTCTTTTCGTGGAGCAGGCCGGATTTTCCCTGGAGGAATTCATCAGTGGTCCGGACCATCCAGTCCCGTTCGGTGAGGACCTTCTGCAGAAACCGGACGACCGTGAGCACGTCAGACTTGGTGCCGGAGACGTTGACCTTGCTCCCCACGAATATCCAGAGCGGGTCGGCGATGTTGTACTCGGCGGTGGCGACGTCCTTGAGATCCTCAAAGACCAGTTTCTGCTCGTAGTAGGTGAGGAGATTTGCGAGGAGCACCCGGTCTGTTTCGTACGTGGATTTGTTGACGTTGAGGATGCGGTACTCCTTGCCGTAGCCGTCGTTGTAGAAGTGCGGGTAGGAGTAGTCGCAGAGGATGGTCTTGGCAAATTCGGTGAGGTTGTCGTTATCGCCTCCGGAAGCCGCCGCCTGCCCGAAGGTGGCGCTGTACTCGAAGGTGAAACCCTCACGGGCGACCTCGCGCCGGAACATCTTCCACTTCTCGCCGCCGCTGCCCTTGTGGGCCTCGTCCACGAAGACGAGGTTCTTCCTGCCGAAACTCTCGATGTCCACCCGCCTGAGGCCGCCGTCCTGTTTGTCCTCGGTGAACCGGGTGATCTCGATGACGTTCACGGCCTCCTCAGACTGCCGCTGGAAGTAGCCGCCGAGCCCGGTGGCGTCGAACTCGGTACACGGAATGCCACTCTTCTTCATCTCCCGGAGGTGCTGGGCGGAGAGATCGGCGTTCGGGGTGATGAGGAGAATGCGGTCGATGTCCAGCCGATGGGGTCCTTTGTTGTAGTGCTGGAACTGGAGGTAGGCGAGGTGGATGAGAAAGGTCTTGCCCGACCCGGTTGCCATCCAGTAGGCGCACTTGCGGAGCTCGTCCATGGTGGGCATGAACCGCTCGTAATAGTCATAGGGGTCCAGGATGGACGGAAACCCCTCTTTGATGTATTCTTTCACCGCCTCCTCGACCAGAGAGGCGAGTCTCCCGGGGCTCTGGAAATAGCGGTCGAGATAGGCCTCGGTGAAGAGAGCGGCGAGCCACTGGAAGTACTTGAGGTTGATGAGGACGTCACGGTGAGCGTTGATGCGGTGCATGTGCCGCGCGATGTTGTCGTCGTAGTTCCTCAGTTCATCGAGCGTGACGCCGCCATCTTTCCGGAACCGGGTGTCGCTCTTGAGGACGTGATAGTAGTGGGTGTGCCCGTCCTCACCCTCGCCCTCCTCGACGCCGGCAAGGGCGCCCTGAAAGTCCTGGAAGGACTTCATCCCGAAGAGGCGGTACGCAAATGCGCACTTGACCAGCCACGGCCGGAGTTTTCCCTCCTTCGAGGATTTTCCCGGTGTTTGCCCTTTCTTTCGTCCCCGCTGTGCCGCCACGCCCTCACGCTCCCATGCGCTTCTTGAACTCGGGCTCGATGGGCGTTGCCCGGGGTGCGAAGCAGTGGCCGTTTACGTAGAGTACGCCGGTGTCCGGGAACTCCCGGAGGATCTCATCGGTGATGAACGCCGCGTCCGCTTCCAACGCCTGCTCGTGACCGACGGGGTTCTTCGGGGAGTTACGCCAGACGATGGTGGCGACCTTACCATCGGGGAGGGCACCGTGGACGACCCGGTAGGTAAGACCGCCCTGGTGCCGGACCACCCGGCGCCGGACGTGCAGCCCGAGGAGATAGTTGAAGGTCTCGACAGGATCAACGGTCACTTCCCGGAACCCATCCTCGTCGACCGGGACATGGTTGAACCCCACATCGCGGCGGATCCGGAGGGTGTAGGCGAACGGCGTCGCCAGCCGATCCACGTTCAGCCGGCAGAGACTCTCCCGGGTCTCGACGTCGAGGAAGTAGCGGAGCATGTAGTCGCTCATGCCGAAGATGGTGGCCTGCACGTGCCCGTCCCGGTCCAGGAACTCGATGTTGTTGAGCGTGTCCTCGTACTGCTCCATTTCCATGTACTTGAAGATGTGGCTCTGGCCGTCGGTGTCCTGGGGTTTGCCGCCTTTCCAGTTGGAGGAGAACATGACTTTCTGAATCCGAGATTTAGTAATAACATCAAAATATTCTGCAATCTCTATGAGAATGTATTTTCTTTTTCCGCCATCCTCTTTATTCTGTTTTAAAACAGCATGTGCTGTAGTACCAGAACCAGCAAAATAATCAAGAACAATGTTCGAGGGTGAAATTTGTAGTATTTTTTGGATCAATTTAGTTGGTTTTGGTGATGGGAACGGAGATATGAAGTAGAGCATTTGCATCTCTCGAACCGCATCCTGAGTATGTCCAACATCTTTATAGTTCCAAATTGTTTGTGGAACAATATCTCCAACTTCATTGAGGAATCGCTTGTATGCAGGTCTTTTGTTTTTTTGATCGATTCCCCACCAAATACGGTTTTCATTAATATTTTTCAGATGATACTCTTTGCTATATCGCCAAGTTGCACCATCAGGAGGATAAATTTCTTCACCAGTTTTGGGATGAATGATTGGATAGTAGAGATTTGGTCGTTCTGCAGGTGTTTTATTTGATGCGTAGTTATCAGCTTTCCATCGACCCCGGGGATCCGAATCGGGATTTTGATACATTTTATTTTGTTCATCGGAACGGGGAAGTTTTGATGGGTACCATCTAAGTTTGTCTTTTGCGAACAGTGTTATAAAATCATGATTGTCACTCAACCACTTTGCATCGTTCTGAGGCGCATATTTTTTCTCCCATATGATATTTGTGATAAAATTTTCTTCTCCAAAGATTGAGTGTTCGAGTCGTAGCAGACTGGCAATTTCACCATCATCAATACTAGCAAAATGTGCAGCCTCAAGTGGCATCAGACTTCGAGCTAATGATAATCTCTCCCCTAGCATCGCTAGCCAGCTACTGTGCTGGTAATTATCCCTGTAAAGAAAACCATCATTCCCCGTGTTGTACGGCGGATCGATGTAGATGCACTTCACCTGCTCCCGGTACCGCTCCTGCAGCAGATTCAGCGCCTGCCAGTTCTCGCTCTTTATCATCAGCCCGCCGACTGCCTCATCCAGGTCTTCCACCGGCATGCCGTCCGGGTGCTGCAGGCACCCAAGCAGTCGGTCCGTGAAATCATCATCGAAGAGCGCCGTGTCGATGACGAGGTAGGGGTGGCTCTGCAGGAACGCCTCATCGACCCGGTCGCCTGCAAGCGTCTTCTGTCCACCCTTCGCCTCCCCGATACCATAGAGGTTCCGCCACTCCGCCAGTTGCCCCTCATTTGTCAGGATATCGGGGTAGAACTCCTCCGGCACGTGGTCGAGGGTCATGCAGTAACCGGTCCGCAGGACGAACTTCTTCTTCTCCCAGAGCGTCTTCTGGAAGTCCTCCAGCTGCGCCAGGAAGTCGATGATCCGGTGGGCGATGGACTTGAGCACCTTTGCCCGCTTCACGTAGCGCTCCACCGCCACCTCGTTCTCCGTCCCGAGATCGTCGAGCCTGAAAACCTCGTTCTTGATGTAGAAGTCCAGCTCCTGCCGGAGGAACCCACCGAGGTCCTTGTGGATGAAGAAGTCGCTCGTATTCTCCCGCGTAAAACTCATCACGTGCTTGTAGAGCCGCGGGTTCCTGTCCGTATCCCGTTCGTTCGTCTGCAGGGCGTCGGCGAGCCCCTTCGGTATGCCGTCACCTCGCAGGATCTCGGCCACCAGACCGCCCACGATGTCGTCCTGGTTCGGCTTCTGCCGTCCGCTCCCGGGCGGGAAGCGCCTGAGGAGGTCGTCATCTGAGAGGGGTACCTGAGCGAAACGGGCGGTGAGCAGGTGCTTCTCATCGTCGTACGTCACCGCATCGTCGCCCGCGAGCACGAAGTACCGGCCCTTGCCGTTGCCGCTCGACTCCCCCTCGACCTGCACCACCTCGAAGAGCACCCGGTATGACCCCACGTCGAACCCGTGGCTCTTCAGGAACCGGTCGGTCTTGATGTAGTACTGGTCCTTGTTCGCCCAGTGGAGCAGCACCTCCTCGCCGTTGTAGGGCACGGCGTACTTCTCGTTCGCCGCATACCGCCGGAGCGAGAGGAAGTCACCGTCCTTGTAGTAGCGGGAGAAGAACTCCTCCAGGTGAGCGAATATCTCCGCCTTCTGCAGGTTGCTCATCGAGGCTTCTTCGGCATCCCGCTGGAGTTGCTGCCACTTCTCGTGGAGTTCTCTGCCCCTCGCCGCCTTCCGGTACTCTTCCTTCAGGCCGGCAGCATCGAGAGCATCGTCTCCGTATGTGTTGCGGATGGTCTGCTCAAGTTCCTTGAGTTCGCCTATTATCTGGGTGCGGGTCTCTTCATCGTACTCCCCGAACTTTTCATCGACAGCCTCGATCAGGTCCTTGTCCATGAACCGCGTGATCTCGTCCCGCTTCTGGTTCATGATCCGGTAGACACCAAAATCAAGGTCCGGCGAGTCAATCTGGAACAGTTCGGTAAGTTTCTGCTTCAACTGCTGTTTGTGCCGTTTCAACCGTTCTTCCTGGTGTTTTGCCATCTTCGGATCCATATCAATCATGCGCGCCACCTGCAAATGCCCTGATAATCGCACCGCTCACAGACCGTTCCCGGACACGCCGCAAAGTCTCCCGAGAGAATCAGCCCTATATGCTCCTCCACCCGCGCCACCGTTTCTGCAACGGCCTGCTCGGTCACATCCACAGCGTCCACATCAGCCTCCTCGAGGAATGCCACCGAACCCCGGGAGACAGTTTCACCGACCACGCTGAGCCCCCGTGTGTAAAGTTGCACCTGGAGCGCCGAGTCCTCGGGAGTCGTCGCCGTGTCGGAGGTCTTGTAGTCGCGCACCTCCACTGCATCCCCATCATGGAGGATGACATCCACCTTCCCGGCCACAATGGCGTTCTGCACCGGGAATTCGACCCTCGTCTCCACCTCCCGGATTCGGAGCATATCGTCGCGGTACTTCTCCGCAAACCTCATTAGATGGTTTCTTGCTGCGTGCTTAATCTTCTCCATTCGTCTCTCGGTCATGAATGGCATGTGGAAATGTCGGTCCACTGCCGTTGCCACTGCAATCATCGGAGACAGATCCTCGTTCATCATCAGGTCTGCAGCTTCCCGGAGGCAGAAGTGCAGGGTCTGCCCGTACCCCAGATAGTCGGTGAGACCCGGCTGGTATCCCCAGAGATGCCGAAGCCTGTAGAAGTAGCCGCACTTCCCGTAGTCCACAATCTCACCAGCAGAAAACGTGCGCAGTTCATCCACGGCGCCGCCGGTCACATAGTCGTGATCTGGCAATGTGTCTCTCTGTGAGAGGGGCTCGACGTAAGGCAACTCCTCGATGTCGCCCACAAAATCGCTCTGCCCTTTTCGCCTCCCATTCATGGACGTGAAATAGCTTACCACGGCCACGTCCTTCGCCCGGGTCAGTGCCACGTACATGAGTTTGCGTTCGCTCTCCAGGTCTCCCTCGTACTTCGCCGCGTCAAAGAGATCCGAGGAGAGGAGCCATGTTCTCCCCTTGCCCACCATGCTTGACGGGAACCGCTGCCGGACCATGCAGGGCACAAACACCAGTGGCCACTCCAGACCCTTGCTTTGGTGGATTGTCACCAGCTGCACAGCGTCCACGCCACCGATGTCGTCGCCGGTCTGCTCCTCGTACTTTGAGGACGCGTAGGTGTTCAGGTACCAGCACAGCCCTTTCAGGTCGGTCTCCCAGTTCCTGCGCCGTCCCCCAAGCATAATTGCCGTCTCGTAATCCGTAAGGAGCGTGTTGAACCTGCCCAAGTTCGCCATGATGACCGCATGGCGTACATCGTCAGGATCGAGCCCGTGGTACCCGAGCAGAACGAGCAGTTCTCCGAAGACCTGAGAGAAGTTATCGTAGGTACTGTTCAGCACCGAGTCCTTCCAGCGGCGAAGGTTCAGTATATCGGGATCCTCCAACGGCAGGTCGGGAACACCCCGATTCCAGTTCTGCACCGCCTCTTCTAACAGATCCTCACCTCGAATACGGGTCGATGCTGACCACCGGTCCTGCTGCCAGAACCCATCTTCCCACAGCCATGCAAACAATTGCCCTATGCCCAGGATTTCCGGCCGGCGGAACAGCCCCACTTTTCCACCAACGACAAAGGGTATATCACGGCGCCTGAATTCATCGATAAAGGGAGGCGCCGAGGTGCTTACGCTCCGGAAGAGGAGCGCGATATCACTGTAGTTGCATTTCCCTCCTTTAACGAGCGCCTGGATCTGATCCGCAATCCAGTCTACCTCGGTTATATCGCTCTGCATCTCTGCCAGATACGCCCCGCCCTGCTCACGGCGAACCGGATCCATGTGGTCGTAGTGCTGGTCCTCAAACGTGTCCGAGAACCCGTTAGCCGTCTCGATCACCGCTACAGTCGAACGGCGGTTTTCGGTGATGTGGATGGTGACGGCCTCCGGGTACCGCGTGGCAAACTCCTCGAAACACCGTTCGTCGGAGCCACGCCACTGGTAAATTGTCTGCCGCGGATCGCCGACAACGAAGATGCTCCCTTCCAGTCCTATCAGCCGGATGAGTTCTTCCTGTGCGCGGTTAATATCCTGGTACTCGTCAACAATGAGGTATTTTACGTGTTCTGCCACTTCAGGGCGGCGTTGCAAGTTCTCCACTGCAAGCTGCACCATGCGGTTGAAGGTGAGCCGCTTATGCTGGTCCAGTGATGCCTCGTAACGGCGCAGTTTTTCAAGGAACTCTCTGTCTTTCTTTTTCCTTAGAGTCTCTTCCGGGATCATCTCGCCGTAGTAGACATTCAGGGCGTTGATAAAATCCTCGCAGTTGGTGGCATAGTAGCCGGATCGCCCGAGCCCCAGGGCCCACCCGACCCGCATGAGGTACGCCATCTCTTGCTTTTCATCAAGCACTCCCCAGTCCCCACATCCAAAGTGCTCTTCCAGAAGACGATAGCAGTAGCCGTGAATGGTGCCAATGAACATCTCCCCGAGGCGGGCACAGATCTCATCTCCGCCGAGATACTTTACACGCTCGTAGACACGGCTCTTCATACTCTGCGCTGCTTTTTCCGTGAACGTGAAAGCGACAATTGCAGACGGCTCTACCTGTTGTACGAGGAGGAGGTAGACAATCCGCCTGGTCAGAGTCTCAGTCTTTCCAGCCCCTGCGCCTGCAATAATACGGATATGAGTGCGATCACAGAGGACGGCACGCCGTTGTCGATCGGAGAGAGGTCTGGGTTCGGTAAGAATTTTTTCGGTGAGTGTGTCTGGGGGAAGGGGCATGGTACGTCGTATGAGGGATAGCCGATTACATTATTTATTCGTGCTGATTCTCATTTCTGAGGGCTGCTATGCCTCTACTGAGTGATTCAGTGGCTCTTGGTTTTCAAAAGAATATGCGTTATATAGTGCTATCTCCTACACTGAATCATGAGCGAGATCACCGGCGTCACCTTCCCGGTCCCGAAGAAGTACATCCCACGGTTCTTCAAGGATGGCAAAACCGTCTTCATCAAACCCGCCACCGTCTTCAAAGAACTCCGGAGCGGGATGAAACTCGTCTTCTACCAGTCCCACGAGGACACCGGCTACATCGGGGAGGCGACGATCAAGCGGATCGTCATCAACGACGACCCCCTCGCGTTCTTCGAGACTTTCGGCGACGTGGTATTCCTCACCCGGGAGGAGGTTGAAGCCTACGTACAGAACCAGAAGCGGTGGCAGGGGGTCCGGGTCAGGAAGGGCGAGGCGAAGAAGAGAGCGTGGATGGCGCTCGAACTGGAGGATATCCGCCCCTACGGTAAGGTTCGGAAACCGGAGCAGTTTGTCCCGGTCGGGGGAAGGTATCTGAGGGAATAAACCGGCACCCATATCACCCCGTCCCCCGATCTCTCCTGCAATAAGCATGGATCTCGCCCAGTACCGCCGGATCAACAACATCATCGAACGCGACAGCGCCGACGCGACCTACAAGTATGCCCTCCTTCGGGGCGTCATCGAGATCTGCCAGCAGTCCTCGCACCTGCGGGAGGAGGACGGTGATACGGTCTCGTTCCCGCTCGGTCTGCTCGTCGAGAAGTGGCTGCTCTACTACTACCCGATCTTTGCAGCCCCGGCGTTCATCCCGCAGAAGAACGGGGAGACCCCGGACCAGGACACCGGCAGGGCCGTCTCGTTCCGGAAGCACTTCGTGCCGGTCATCGACTATTACCGGGACCGGGGCGGGATCTCGGTCTTCTACAACGACTATGCCCGCGGCACCATGCCGGAAGAGGTCCGGCCCGCATTCCGGACGCTGACGAAAGCGATCCGGAAGACCATAACGGAGATGCCGATGAAGCACCTCGGCTACTCGCAGTCAAAGGAGCACTACTCGGTCCTCGACTACGACCGGTCGCACTACCGGTTCTCCAAGGACAGCCCGGTCGACCGGGCCTCCCTGATCGAGAACACCGGCCGGTTCTCCCTCTCCCGCGACCTCTGCACGGTCTTTGAGCACTTCGGGGGGTTCATCTCCGGGGAGGAGTGCCTGCTCAAGAAATGGGCCGAGTTCACCGCGGCCGCGGACAAAACCGGAACCGTCACCGAGGAGTGCATGCTCTCGCTGCTCACCAGGACGCCGACGACCGAGCGGGCGATCGCGGACGCACGAAACATCTACCGGTCGGTCTTCGAGGAGGAGGGGGAGCTCGCCTGCGTCTGGTCGGGGAAGGCCATTCGCTCGCCGGAGGCGATGCATATCGACCACGCCCTCCCATTCTCGGTCTGGAAGAACAACGACCTCTGGAACCTGCTCCCCACCCTCGATTCCGTCAACACCCAGAAACGCGACCGCATCCCCGACCCCGCGCTCCTCAATGCCCGCCGGGAGTGCATCATCGGCTACTGGGACCTCCTCCACTACCACGCGCCCCACCCCTTCGAGCGGGAGATCTCGGTCTCCCTCCTCGGGCTGCAGGCCCCAAAGAACGGCTGGCAGGACCGGGCGTTTGAGCATCTCACCGAAAAGTGCGCCTACTTAATCCACGTCCGGGGGTACGCGGCATGGGCCCTCTGACCTGTCCGTTCTGCAACCCCCTCGCGGACGAGGTCGTGCTCGCAAACGACCTCTGCTACGCCCGCTACGACAAGTTCCCGGTCAACCCCGGCCACCTCCTCGTCATCCCCTACCGCCACGTCGCGGACTTCTTCGCCGCGACGGACGCGGAGCAGGCCGCCCTCCTCGCCCTCGTCCGGGAGGCGAAACGGCTCCTCGACGAGCGCTTCCACCCCGACGGCTACAACATCGGCGTGAACGTCGGGGAGGCCGCCGGTCAGACGGGTATGCACCTCCACGTCCACGTCATCCCG
>JAENZA010000201.1 GCA_016841485.1 Methanobacteriota archaeon | reverse complement strand
CAGAATCTGCTGCTGCACTCTTGACCAGCTACACCCAGGTGAGCGCCCCGCTGTGCTCGACTTCCTGCTTGTCACGCCACCGGTCCGGCCGGCGGTTGAGGAGCCAGAGCCGTTGCGCCGGATAGTTCCCCGCAAGCGCCGATGTGAGGAGCGCCTTCTCGACCTTCGCATCGGTGACTTCCTTCCCGTCCTTCAGCGCTTTCCGGAATTCCTCGTGCTCCCGGCGCCAGTTGTAGAACGTGGTTTCGCAGACGCCCAGCCGGGCGGCGATCTCCTTGTTGATGCACCCCTCGCGGGCGTACTGCTCGGCGAGGATCGGGTGCACGTCTTCATCATATCCGGCCGGGGGTCGTCCTGCCATCGTTCACTCCTCGAGAGCCGCCGGAGGGACTCGAACCCTCTCCCTCCCGGTTACAGACCGGGCGCGCTGCCGGTAGCGCCTCGACGGCTGGAAAAAGGTTATTCGGCCTTCTCCCCTGATGCGAGCGCCCGAAGCCTCCGGGCGTAGGCGGTAGTCTCCTGGCCGGCGGTGGCGTCCCGGACCAGGTCGTTCATCAGGATCGCTTCCCGGATCTCGTGTTTGCGGCGGCGTTCGGCCTCTTCGGCCTCGTCCTTGCGCTTCTTTTCGAGGTAGCCACACACAGAGGGTATTGCTCCCACAGCGACGCCGGCGATCGCGACGGCGCCGAGAATCAGGTTAGGGTCTACGGTCATGGTAGCACGCTCCAAACGGAGTATGCAGAGGTCATGGACTCCCTGGCAAATAAAAGGGCGAGAATTTTAAAATTTTAAAAAAACGAGGGTTTAAGTAGCAGTTCAGAAATCAGGCAGTTTTGTGACTTTGAGTATGCCTTCTTTCTCCCACAGCAGTTCGGCGTGACACTTCGGACAGGACCCAGTTTCTCCCCCTTTGATCCGAGTATTTTCTCCGACACGCTTCCCACAGCTGGGGCATCTTTTCCACAGAGCCTCGTAGCCCTTTAAGGACATATTGAAAATGGCGTTCGGATTCTTTTTTCCTTGAGCCTGCTTGTAACGGTAACCAAGATCGATGGCCGCTGCAATGAAGGCGCCGTTTGAGACATAGCTTCCTGCCCAGTCTTCCGCGATGTGCTTCATGCCGTAGCTGTACGTCTTATCATTCAGCGTTTTTCGTGGCTCGATAAAGGTGGATATCCATCGTTTGCACAGATCGATTTGACTTTCGTCTTCTTCGGTGAATTTTCTACTATCCTCGAACCCATTAGGGCCGAGGTTTTCGGGTCTTGATGTCATGGAATTACTCCATATATCATCTTGATTTACGACCGTAATAGCTTAGTGGCAGGGTGTGAAAGTGAGCCGTTCAACCTCCCGACAATTTTGCTGGGAGATTCACACCGGGTTGATGCCCATTCGCTTGATATAGGATTCGACAATTTCGTAACCCCTAGACCTTTCCGAAGGTCGGCCGGAGCCGCGTGGGCTCCAGAGCGCGCACTCATCAGTTCTCATCTTCTTTGAGGTCGTCCCAACCTTCCTTTTCGGCGAGGGCGTCGAGGGCCTTCTTCGCGACCTCGTTTAAGTCCTTGGCCCCCATCCGGATCTTCATCAACCAGGCCCGGGCGTGCTGCTTCTCATTGACAGGGATCCCCTTCACCGCCCTGCCCCCTGGGCTGCAAAAATACAGGAGCCCTCCCCCATCAAGACTGCCTCCGGAGGTGACCTCTCGAGCCTGTCGGGACCGAGAAGATCACTTCCTGTTAGGAAGTGATCTTCTCTCTCTTCCTTGGTACAGTACGGAGGAGGAAGAGAAGTACAGTACCGGGGGAAAAGGGGGGTTACGGGTTTTGGGGGGTTAAGTTGCAATAGATCACGGAAAGGGTTTTGATGGAGGGTACATATGCGTACTAGAAGCGAGTGCGGGGAAACCCCCATAACCCGTAAACCCCCCTCTTTTTTACCTGCATTGAAACCCCCATAACCCCCCGCGAGAGAGGGCGGGATTTTTTCACCGGGAATAAAACCCCCTGAACCCCCCGAGGCGCAAGGATTTTTTCCGACCGGGACAAAACCCCCATAACCCCCCGAACCCCCGCCGGTATCATCTCACCCCTCCGTCGGAAGTCGCGGTGCCACTGGAGAACCCGGACAGGAACCCCCCGTCCTCCCGGAGGGCGACCACCACCCACTGCTGCGTCTTGTGGGAGGCCCCCCCCCTCTTCAGGC
>JAENZA010000200.1 GCA_016841485.1 Methanobacteriota archaeon | reverse complement strand
TACCTCCGAGGTCCGGGCGCAGGAGGCGATCGCCCACTTCATCGTGGAGATCATGCGTTCCGGTACCCTGTACCTGCTCGGCGCCGGGTCGACGACCGCTGCAATCACCGCCCTCCTCGGCCTCGAGGGCACGCTCCTCGGGGTCGATGCGGTCTATGACGGCAGGATGGTGGGACGGGACCTGAACGAGGACGGGATCTCTGCCCTCCTTGACCGGTATCCTTTGGCAAAGATCATCGTCTCTCCCATCGGTGCCCAGGGCTTCGTCCTCGGCCGGGGGAACCAGCAGTTCTCCCCTGCCGTCCTCCGGCGTGCGGGGACGGAGAACCTCATCGTCCTCGCAACGCCGGGAAAACTCTCCCGCACACCGTCCCTGTTCATCGATACCGGGGACGCTGACCTCAATGCGGCGTTCGGGACATCGGTTGCGGTCATCACCGGGTATGCAATGGCGCAGCGTATCCCGCTGAAGACCTGAACGATACCGAGCACATATTTATAAAGCTCCTCCCTCCACTACTTTTCATGGATGAAGCTGGGTTAAAGACCGTTCTTTCGTATATCCCGTTCATCGTTCTTGGTATATGCCTGATCTGGGGAGCATGGCTCTGGTACACCGGGGGTGACCCGCTGCTCTTCAATGACGATCCGGCATCAGGGGTGGTGTTCGTTACCAGCGATCTTTCCGGACCTTCCGGTGCACTGGTGCTGCATGAGATGACGGTGGATGACTCCGGAAAGGTAGTCATGACTGCATCATGTATGAACTCCCTGGATATGCCGGTGACGATAGTTGACGCGACGGCGCGGGCGGTGGATACCGGCGGGGGAACAGACCTTACGCTCCCGACCCCGGTCACAATACCCGCCGGGGGTGCCGCGGACCTCCACCTGGAAGGCCTGCCGGGAGATGCGGACAGCCTCACTGTCTACACCAGTCAGGTCTCCGTTCCCGTGACAGTCACCTATGCGGTTGGCGGCATCGAGGTGGAGATCGAGACGGTCGCGGTCAGGGGGTCGGCCCTATGAGCGAACAAAACGGGGAATGGAACCTCCGTGACATCAATATACCGGGCCTTATTGGAGGGATGTTGATCTTTGCCCTCCCCTTCATGGGGGCCTGGTGGCAGGTCCGGTTCGGTACCACGGCCTTTGCGCTGGACCTCTCGCCTTTCGGGGTTGCGACCTCCCAGTACGGGATACCGATCGCATCACCGGTCCTCAGTGCGGTCAGCCTTGCCTTTACGATTCTCATCCTCTACTTCGCGGCCCTCCTGGTGGCAGGGTCCGTCCTGAGTGCGAACCCGGAGTACCGGACCCTCTCTGACTGGCTGGTGCGCTGGTCGGCGAGAAAGCCCGCCTATCTTATCATCTTCTTCGTGCTCTCCCTCGTTGTCACCGGCCTTGCGATGGACTATACTCTTGCGCAGGCGGGCATTGCCATCGACCTCCCCATCCTCATCGGTGAGGCGGCGGGCTCTATCAGCGTCAGCGGCCTTGCCGTCCGTATCCCTGCGACGATGGGCCTGACCATGGCCTTTTTCTTTGCGGTCATCTTTGCGGTCATCGCGGCCCTCGCCGAGCCTTATCAGGCTCATAGACACCAGGAAGATACCAAACAGGAATAAGCATCTTTTTCACCATTTTTTTATTCCCTATTCTGCCAACGGATGCCCCACCTGCGGAGGTGCCCCTGCCGCCGCTGCCGATCCCGATCCCGGAAAACCGGGGGATATACATATGAAGGTGAAGGATATCTGGATATGAAAACCCGGGAAGAGATTCAGGACCGCCTCGTACGGGGTGAGGCGGAGGTCTGGACCGCGGTGGAATTCAAGACCCGGGTCCGCGAGGGGAATATCCCGGGAGTGAATGAAGTGGATCTCGTCACCTGCGGAACCTTCGGCGTGATGTCGGGGACGGCGGCGGTAATGTGCGTCCCGGTGGCGAGGCCGGGGATCTTCGAACGGGCGGAAACCGTTACGATGGAGGGAGTCCCCTGCTACCCGGGCCCCTGCCCCAACGAGCGCCTCGGGCTCGTCGACCTGATGGTCTACGGGACCGCACGGGCCTCGGGGACGTACGGCGGCGGCCACCTTTTCCGCGACCTTGCCGACGGGAAAGAGGTGGAGGTCGTGGTCGAGGCCGGCGGGAGAACCTACGAGCACATGACCCATATCGATGAGATCCCCTTTGCCCGGAGGAGAACCACCCGCAGGGCGGGCAAA
>JAENZA010000018.1 GCA_016841485.1 Methanobacteriota archaeon | reverse complement strand
CAGCAGCAGAAGATGAAGGATTTTCAGAAGGTATTTCGCGAGGCACAGCTTTCGGGCGACGAAAAAGCCGTGCGTAAGCTCAATGATAAGCGCGAAAAGCTCATGGAAGACCAGATGGCCATGTCCCAGGAGCAGTTCAAGCCTATGGGATGGATCATGATCTTTACGGTTCCTATCTGGATATGGCTGTACTGGACGATCTCCAACTTCCCTGTCGGAGAAGTCCCGACCATTACCTTCCCGTACTGGGGTGAACTTGCACTGAGTGAACCGACGGCGCTCTTCCTGCCGGCATGGATCATCTGGTACATGATATGTTCCCTCTGCCTGAGCCAGGTCATACGTAAGGGGTTGAATATCGGAGGTCTCTGATGCGAATCACCATCAGCGGCCCCCCCGGCAGCGGTACAACGTCGCTTGCGAAATATCTGGTTGCCCGGCACGGGTATGCCCTGATCTCCGCCGGAGAGGTGTTTCGTACACTGGCAGCCGAACATGAGATGGACCTTGCTGCGTTTGGTGCACTGGCCGAAGAGGATGATTCGGTCGACCGGATGATTGATGCCCGGCAAAAAGAGATCGGCGAGGCGAGGGACAATATCATCATCGAAGGACGCCTTGCCGGCCATATGATCGATAATGCCGATATCAGAGTCTGGATCATGGCATCCGTTGAATGCCGATCTATCCGCATATCTGACCGCGAGGGACTCGATGCACGGACTGCAGCTGATCTCACCATTGAACGGGAAGACTGTGAGGCTGGACGATACCATAAATACTATGGCATCGATATCGACGATCTCAGTGTCTACGACCTGGTGATCAACTCAGAGGTATGGGGCATTGAGGAGATTGGGTCCATTGTTGATGCCGCGATAGCGGGTATCCGTTAATCCGGTTCTTTTTTCGTTACTATTCATATTCTCACGCTCGGGGTATGGGCCCGAGGAAAAAAGTAAAGGTCGTCAGGCATCCGGTCATCCGGATGTCTTCTCAGATATTGCCGGTATAATATGCCACTGCAATGACGGCACAGATGGCCACCCCGGCAAACATCACATAGTCTGCGGTACCGAAAGGTTTGTCGAGTGACGGTGTCCGTTCCATGGTGCGCAGCCCCCGAAGGTCAATGGTCAGTCCGAGGACGTTAGCCTTGCCCAGTGCATTTGAGACAAGCGGGATGATAATGGGGGTCAGGGACCTGACCTTGCCGATTACCCCTTCTCCCGGATTATACGCCCTTGCAAGCTGGGCCTCCTGGATGCGCTTTCCTTCCAGCTGGAGGGTGGGGATGAAGCGTATGGCAATGAGAAGCATCAGGGTGTAGTCGACCGGAAGCCGGATCTGCTGGAGCGCTCCGACAAGATCTCTTGGCTGGGTCGAGATTACCATCAGCTGGAATGCAAAGAGCATTGCAAAGAACCTGAGCGAGAGCACGATGGCAAAATTCAGGGCTCCGGTGGTGATGGGAATATGTCCTCCGATGACCGGAACAATGGATGGTATCAGGTACCCGACCACCGTCCCGCTCTGCATTGTAAGCACGGTCAGGAGGATGAGTCCGGCGCTCAGGAAGAGGAGCATCGGCACCTGCCGTGCCAGTTCAATGGCAAACTTGCCGACGATGGCCATGAGAAAGAGGGCCACAACGATGCAGACAAGTACCAGGGGGTCTGTGGAGATGACGGCGAAAATGATGACGAAGAGGAGGAAGATGATCTTCGTCAGGGCATTCATGTGGTGGAATACACCGTCGATTCGTTTATACTGGAGAATATCCGCCATTATGCCTCTCCTCCATAGAGTGCTGCGCTGTCTGAAATGATCCGTCCGTTCTCCATCCGTATAATCCGCTGTGCATGATGTTCTACGATGTGCATGTCGTGGCTGACCATGATGACGGTATGGCCTGCAGTACTCAGCTCTTCGAGGATGGTCATGATACGCTCTGCCTCAGCCGGGTCCAGACCGGTGGTCGGTTCATCCAGAATAATCACCTCCGGCTGCATCGCGATCACGCAGGCAATGGCCAGCCGCTGTCGCTCTCCCCTGCTCATGGAGCGCGGGAACGTCGTGCGCTGGTCGAGAAGATCCACCCGGTCGAGAACGGCGGTGATATGACTCTGCGCTTCGGCTGCGTCCTTTCCTATATTGGTCAGGCCGAAGAGTATCTCACGCTCTGCAGTATCTTCAAAGAGCATGGTGTCGGGATTCTGGAACACGAGGCCCACATGGCGTGCGAGATCGGTGGTCCGGGCGGCGGCAGCGTCAATCCCTGAGACGGTGACTGTTCCCGAAGTCGGCCGCAAGAGGCCGTTCAGGTGTTTGACAAGCGTGGTCTTACCCGACCCGTTCTCGCCGATGATGGCGATGAGTTCTCCGGGGCATATATTCAGGGAGACGCTGTTAAGTCCGAGGGTCTCACCATACTGGTGCGTAAGATCCCGTAGTTCGATGATGGGTCGTTCACAGGATACCGGTGTTCTGACAAACGCCTGTTCCTCGGTTTGATCCTTCCCCGTATAGGAGGCAAAAAATTCATCGGCCCCGATGAAGCCGGTGACCTTCCCGCCTTCAATGATGAGGACGGAATCGGCTATCTCTGCCAGTTCCTGTGGTTTCTGCTCCACGACGATGATCGTCTTTCCCTGGTGTTTCAGTTCTTTCAGGATGGAGATGATGGTCGCGGTGGCTTCGACATCCAGTTCGGCGGTTGCCTCATCCAGGATGAGGCAGCGGGTTCCTGATGCAAGGGTGGCGGCAAGGGATACCCGCTGTTTCTGCCCGCCGGAGAGGGTATGTGGCGCACGGTAGCGCAGGTGTTCAATCTTCGTCAGCCTGAGGATGTCCTCGAGACGACGACGGACTTCCTGTGCATCAAGGCCGCGGTTTTCGAGTCCCGAGAGGACTTCCTCTTCGACGGTGGTGAAGATCAACTGGGCATCGGCATCATCAAAGACGACCCCTATGATCTTTCCTATATCCCCCATGTCCCTGTACAGGGAGGCGTCTTTTCCGAGAATTGCCACCGAGCCTTCCATGGCCCCCTCATAGTCATGGGTGAGGATCCCGGCTGCCGCAAGGCAGAACGTTGTCTTTCCCGCTCCGGTGGCACCGTTGACAAGGATGCAGCGCCCCTGTTCGATGGAGAGATCGATGTTGGAGAGGGCGGGAACCTTTGCCTGAGGATAGGTATAGGAAAACCCGTTAAACCGGATCATCGGTGCATCGGCGGATTCATCTGTTTCCGGTATGGCCTGGTGTTCATGCTCCGGAGTCTTTGCCGTCATCCCTCGCATCAGGATTCGTGAGGAGGGGAAATAGAGAACCTGAGTGATGATGGCGTTTGCAATTGCAGTGAGGATGATGATGGGCGAAACAGCGAGGATGAATGCTCCCATGGTAAAATTCTCGCCCGGTGCCGGGATGATGGACGATGCGATGACAAAGAGGCTGACCGTCAGGAAGGTGAATCCGCTTGCGAGGGTTGCAATGAGCGTGGCAATACCTGCGGAGAGGGGGAGTCTCTTCCGGAGTGCGATATAGACCCCCAGGCAGACGATTGCCCCAAGGGGTTCACTGATGAGGTTTGCCGGGGGAAAGATGGAGTGGCTGATAAGTGCTGATATAATCCCTGCGACTATGCCGATACCAAGTGCATCCTTGACCCGGGGAACGATGAGAACGATTGCAAGGCAATATAGGGCGATGATGGGGTTGGCGACGATTGCTCCCGGGACGATATTGGAGAGGTACCTGAGGATTGCCCCGATTGCAAGAAGAATGCCGACGACTGCGATATCTCGTGATTTCATCTAAAATCTCCGTTCATGAATGTATTGTGGTGTATAAGTTTGTTCAACAGCGCAATTAATTGTTCTCATAAAACAGGAGAGAGAATCGGTCTCTCCCCCTCAGGTTACCGGGTGTAGGCCCGCTTTGCCGGGAAGAAGAGAATCTGTGTGACCACGGCGTTGAAGACAGCGGTGATGAGGACGATCGGAATGACGGCCATGAAAAAACCGGTCACGGTGACCGTCGGGACCGCTACAATGGAGGCGAGCATGACGGCCATCGCAACGAATACGAACGAGAACCCGCTGACGCAGGTGGCCAGGAAGGTCGTCACGGCAGGGCCAAGGGTCTTTGTGGCAACAAATCCGTACACCCCGGCACAGACGAGCGCTCCGAGAGGTTCACTGATGAGGTTTGCCGGCGGGAAGATGGAGTGACTGATAAGCATGGACAGGACACCGGCAACGAGACCGATGCCGGCGGCTTCCTTGAATGTCGGGCGTATAAGGATGATGGCAAGACAATAAAGGGCTATCACCGGGTTGCCTACAATTGCTCCGGGGAACATATTCGCCACAAAGCGCAGTATTGCGCCGATGGCAAGGCAGATACCAACGATGGCAATATCCCGTGATTTCATATGATCATCCTCCCGGTAGAATCGTGAACAGGAGAACATGATTGAGGGTCATTCAATGGTTTCTGAATAATGTATATCATCAATGTATACATTTGTGCATCACTGCATTTATATGTTTATTGCGTTTGGGTATAAATAAAAAATTAGTGGGCGATGAAGAGGGGGATGTCTACTTCATTGGAGATATTGACGAAGAGTTTGCTCAGGGTGGAGCGTGCCTGTTTCCCGGAGGCTCCCATAATAATAAGGGAATAGCCGCCGCCGTTTGCCTCTTTGACGACCTCTTCGGCGATATTTCCCTCCACAATCCGTGATGTAGCGGAGATCTTCTGTTTTCCCATCTGGATGAGCATCTGGGTCATCTCGTCATTGATGCTGCGCCGCATATCGCGCCAGATCTGTGATTCATAGTTTTCAATCCGGTCGCACATGTTACTCTGGGTGCAGAAGTTGAAGGCCATTGCCTTCGATTCACGCTTATCCAGGACCGAAAACAGTACAATTTCAGCCTCTTTTTTCCTGGCGAGCTGAAGGGCATACATTGCCGCCTTGTGGCTCCACATCGAGCCGTCGATGAGTACGAGTAATTTCATTCTCTCTCTCTCCTACAGGAATCCAAACATAGCATACAGCATGACAAGGCCTACCCCGACGGTGATGATAAGTACAGGGATGCCCAGTTTCAGGAAGTCGAAGAAGGTAATCTTCACGCCCTCGCGTTCAGATACTCCAAGTACCACTACATTGGCCGATGCGGCAATCGCCGTACCGTTGCCGCCCATGCAGGCACCGAGGGAGAGTGCCCACCAGAGCGGGTAGATGTCCATTGAAGCACTCATATCATGGATGAGCGGTATGAGCGCCGCAGTCAGGGGAATGTTGTCCACGATTGCAGATGCAAAGGCCGAGAACCAGGCGATGAGAAACATCGCATCCTGGGTGGTGCTGACGGTACTGATCATGTATTCGGAAATCATTGCGATGATGCCGACTTCGACCAGGGCCCCGACGATGATGAAGAGGCCCGCGAAGAAGAAGAGCGACGTCCACTCGACCTTTTCGAAGATCTCATCCGGCTGAATTCTCGACCATATGAGGATGATGGCGGCGCCGATGAGTGCCACCTCCGCGGGCTCGAGCGTCATTGCAGCATCGACAAAGGGGATCAGCGGATGCAGAATTGCGCCGATGTTGCTGTGGACGAAGAAGAGCAGTACCACGAACAGGATGACGATGACTGATTTTTTAAAGAGTTTCATGTCCTGTATGGCAGCCCGTTCATCGAGTCCGTTGATCGTCCGGGCGATCACCTCGCGCTCATCGGGCGTGACCTTCATGCTCTTGCCGTAGATAAGCACGAACATGACAAGGACGATGATCGTGTCAACGATGGCAATCGGTCCCATGATGGTCAGAAATTCATTGAATGTGAGCCCTGCCGATGAGGCGATCATGATGTTGGGCGGGTCGCCGATCAGGGTCCCCGCACCGCCGATATTCGAGGACATGATCTCGGCGAGGAGAAAGGGGACCGGGTTGAGGTCCATCATCTTCGTGATGTAGAGGAGCATGGGGGTAAGCAGCAGGACCGTTGTTACATTGTCCAGAAATGCACTCGTGATGGCGGTCACCAGCGAGAAGAGGATCAGGACCATGATCGGGCTTCCGTTGGCCCTTTTTGCCGTGATGATGGCGATGTACTCAAAGAGGCCGCTGTGGCGGGCCACATTGATGATGATCATCATTCCCATGAGTAGGAAGATGGTCCCGAAATCAACATGCTCCAGCATGCTTTCCCACGGGACAATCCCGAGAAAGACGACTACTGCGGCACCGGCCATCGCCGCGACGGCCCGATGGATACGCTCGTCGATGATCAGGATGTATGTGAGAATGAAGATAACGAGCGTGAGGAGTTGTACGATGGTTAGCATGAAGGTATCCTCTTTAGTAGACGACCGTCGGCAGCCGCACACTCTGGGCAAGGACCATGGAAATGGCACTCACTTCCCCGGATGCAGGGTCATGGCTTCCGTAGGTCTTCGGTATGACGATCATGTCGTAGTCATTCGTCGCCCTGACGACATCCTCAATCTTGTCTCCAAGGAACATTCTCCTGTGGACCCGGGCTCCCCTGGGTTCCAGGCATGTCTCGATACGGTCCATCAGGCTGGTGCCGTATTCCTCTTTCTTTATCCTGAAATCCTCGCCTGCCTGGGGGCTGAGCGCGTCCTGGATTATTGCATATATCTTGGCATCGGTGATGTACATGAGGGAGACGTCCGCCTCAAAGGTGCCGAGAAGGTCGCAGAGTTCATCGGTGACTCCCTGGACGGAGATGTCGAGAGGGAATAGAATTTTTTTGATTTCACGCGGCAGAAGCTCCTCTTCGGTCGGGAGAAACTCATGATATTCCTGCTGTACTGTCTCGTAGCGCGTGCCGACGACATCCTTGAATTTTCGTTTGATAAGTCCAGAATAATATCCCATAGGTCTCCCCGGTCGGTATACCAGCATTGATGGTAGTGCTTTATACTGTTTTTGCCCCTGGAAGATAAAAATGTGTCCTCTTTTTTACAACAACAATTTCCGAGAGGCTGTTTAATCCTGAATGGGTTCTTCAAGAGCCAGGGTGAGTTTCTCCCTGCATTGCGGACAGAGGTTCTTTCGTTTACGGTCAAGTTCGTCAAGGGTGTTCGGGCAGAACATGATGCATTCAATATCGTCGCAGTGGTCGAGGCCGAGCGTATGGGCAATTTCATGGGTCCCCTCCTTGATCAGGCGGTCGATCGCGTCGTAGACGTCCTCTCGTCTGCCATAGTATCCGTTTCTCAGGCGCGCGGTGGAGACGATGGATGCCCTGATGTTCGGACGTGCAAGCCCGAATACAAAATCACGTCCGGGAATATAGAGATCCTTGCCCGTGACAATTAGGATGTGGTCCCCAATCCCGTGTTGGCGTGTATAGATATCCTGCATGTCGGTGAGGATCCTGCTCGCATTGTACTGGTTCCTTGTCCTATCAAATCCCCGTAATATCACCGGGTTCTCCACGACTTCGACGGGACGTTCGAGGATACCTGATATCCCCCGTGCCACCGGTCCCTGGAGTCCCTGTGGTGAACTGTTATCCCAAAAGATAAGGAAACTCATTCTAAATACCTTTTGTAATGGGGACCTATAAGGATATTGAAGAGAAATTTGCGTCTTTTATTTGCGCTCACTATCATTGTCCGGTCGAGGTCGGTATTGGCAGGAATCCCGATGTTGCCCTTCGCCTCACGGCGGCGGGACTGCCGGTGATCGCAACCGATATTGTTGAACGGGAGGTACCCGGCCCGGTTCGCTTCTTCATTGATGACATCTGCGCCCCAGATATCGCCCTCTATAGGAATGCGGACCTTGTCTATGCTGTTCGGCCTGGTGTTGAGATGATTCCCTGCCTTATGGAGACGGCACGTGCCGTCGGTGCCGATTGCATCGTCTATCATCTGGGAAATGAAGTCTACCTGGATGGTGGAGTAGTGATCGATGCAGGGATTATCCTGCACCGGTATGTCTGAGCCTGTCAGAACCCGTCAAAGAGGGTCTTTTGGGCACGGTCCGGCTCCTGTACCGGGTCGTCCTGCACAGTTCCGGGGGAGGAGATGACTGGGGCCGGGTCATCGACCGGGTGTGGGGATTTTTTCGTATCTTTGGCCTCTTTTTTAACCTTCTCCTTCGTATATCCCTTTTCCGTCTCTTTGCGTTCCTTTGCGATATCTTTCACCACCGCGGCCGCCGTCTTCTTGTCCCCGACGAAAAATTCGAGTTCTTCCTGTTCGAGATGAAGCTCACGGGTGAAATGATCGGGATTTTTCTCCACCATGATTGTAACCGGGGTGAGGAAGTTCTCCATGAGGGCCTGTTCGGGGATGTGGTAGGCATTGGAGACTTTGCGCAGCACCGAACGCCTGATGAGTTTCTGTTTCCTTCCTGCACCCATCTTCTTCCACCGGCCGGGAGGCATGATCCTGCCGGGTGAGGTCGGTTTCTTGGTAACGGCCGCAGCGCTTCCCGTCACCATGAGGGCGGTGGCATACTTCCAGAGGGTGTAATACTGGCGACGATAAGTGCGGCCGATGAACCAGTCTGCCTCAGCAAGGGCAGAGTAGGCTTCCATGCGGCTCTCCGGGTCCTTCAGGGTGGTAAACGACTCTTCAATCCATTGTTCGATGGTGTCGGGTTCCTCGTCTACCTCCCATGCCCTGCGCATCAGCGATTCGTCTTCTTCGCCACGATAGATGGCACTGATAAGCTGGAAGATCGTCGTCCGTTCGTCTTTCTGTGCGGTATGTACATCCTCCGCATCGAGGTGGTCCTCACCTGCAGCGGCGGCGTCCAGCATAGTCACCGCCGAACGCATGTCGCCCCCGGCCCGTTCGGCAACAGAGGATATGGCATCCGCCGAACAGTCGATCCCCTCTGCCGAACAGATATACCTGAGGTGGGGGGCTATGGAGCGGGCAGGAAGGGCCTTGAACTGGACCGGTTCGCAGAGATACCTGAGGGTAGTATCCATCCCGTAGATGTCGTTTGCTATCAGGAGGATCGGCTGACGGGACGCCTTTATCGTCTCCACGATTGCCTTTGCCCCGCCGCGGTCGGCATTGCCGTGGAGGTTGTCCGCTTCATCGAAGATGATCAGTTTGCGGGAGGCCCCTGTCAGGCTTGCTGTGGTGCTGGAGGTGCCCGCAATCCTCTCGATAATTGCCCGGGTCCTCTGGTCACTGGCGTTGAGTTCGATGACCTCCCAGTTCATATCATTGGCCAGGGCATAGGCTGCGGTTGTCTTTCCTATACCCGGCTTTCCATAGAGGAGCAGGGGCTTTGCACCGGTCGTCCAGTCGCGTGCCCATTCGGATATACGCCGAATAGCCGGACCGTTACCGACGATCTCTTTGAGGTGCTGCGGACGATATTTCGAGGCCCAGTCCATCTGTGTACTCTTTTGCATGCTGGCGGAATAAAGGACGCGGTCAGGAAAGCGGGGGGAAGTGGCGCATAATACGCATATCTTTAATGGTGGTCAGGATGATGAATTTAAGTACAGATGGTGTTATTGTGGTAAAGTGTTCCACAGATACAATAGCGCAGGCAGTCCGCGAATATGCCGGAGTCACCCGTAAACGGGCAATTGGCGAAATCATACGTTCCCTTCGCCTTGATGACCCCGATGTGACCGTCTCATTCGGCGATGACGCTGCTTTGATAAAAAACGGAGATGACGGCCTTCTGCTGGCCGCCGACGGGATCTGGAGCCGTCTTATGGAGGCGGATCCCTACTGGGCAGGATTCTGTTCTGTTCTGGTAAATGTACATGACATTGCCGCGATGGGAGGAAAACCTATAGCGATGGTGGATATTCTTTCCGTCGGGAATGAAGAGGTATGCCACGAAGTCCTGCGGGGGATGTTCGAGGCATCGAAAAAGTTCGGCGTCCCTGTGGTTGGCGGCCATCTCCACCCCGATGCCGAGATGAATGTCATCGATGTTGCCATCCTTGGCACCGTCCGCCCGGAAAATGCAATATTTTCTCACACCGCCCGCGAGGGTGACCGGGTCGTTGCGGCAATCGATCTCGAAGGAAGGGTCCATCCGTCCTGTGATCTGAACTGGGACAGTGCCACCCTGCGCTCAGCCGGAGAGGTGCGTGCACAGATCCAGGTGATGCGTATCATCGGCGAGCAGCACCTGGCGAGTGCAGGAAAGGACATCAGCAATCCCGGTATTATCGGGACCCTGGGCATGCTCCTTGAGACGAGCGCCAAGGGGGCCCTCATCAATCCTGAAAGGATTCCGCGGCCGGATCTGAAGGCGCTGGGGATTCCGTTTGAACACTGGATCCGTATGTACCCGGGTATGGGGTTCATTCTCACCGTCCCGGAGGAGCATGTGGGAAAGGTTATTGAGCTCTTTGAGGAGGTAGGCCTCACCGCAGCGGATATCGGTGTTGTTGACAGTTCCAGGAAGCTGAAGGTGTCCTATGCCGGCATGGAAACCGCCGTGTTTGATCTCGAGAAAGAAGGCATCATGTGCATTTTTCACGAAAGATAGGGTATCTTCATGATCATCGGTATCGGTGCCGGCGCCGGGCCGGAAATAATTCTCTCTTCTCTTGCTCTCTGGTCGGGCAATGCCCGTGTCTGCGTTTATACGTCACCTGAGTTCGCATCGGCCTTCGAAGGCCATATGGTCAGGGTGAGCAGCGATCCCGCCGCACAGATGATAGAGGATCTCTGCAGCGGGACCATCGATGCCGCTGTCAGGGGAAGCCTTCCTGCCAATCATACCCTGTCATTTCTCAGGGAGAGGGCGGGCGTCCCCTCCCTTGAACGGATAGCCCTGCTCGAGACCGCTTCAGGCAAACGGTTTCTTCTTGCACCGGTTGGTGTGGACGAAGGCTGGACGGTTGAGGAGAAGATATCATTCGTTGAACGGGCCCGGCCGATGGCAGAGGCGTTCGGTCTCAACAGCCGGGTAGGTATTATGTCCGGGGGCAGGATCGGTGATATCGGCCGGCACCCCCGGGTGGACCGGACGATTGAGGATGCGCTGGAAGTTGCGGCGGCCACCGGAGGGGATCATGTCGAGATCCTCATCGAAAAAGCGGCCGGGGAATATGGGGTAATTATTGCACCTGACGGAATTTCCGGAAATTTAATTTTCAGGACTCTGGCCCTTCTCGGAGAAGGCAAAGCACACGGTGCCCCTGTGGCAAATATCGGCAGAATATTTGTCGATACATCGCGCGCCTCATCAAATTATTCCAATGCCCTATTCATAGCGAATTCTTTGTTAAAAAAATAAATAGGAGTAAATGCACAATATAATTTTAAATTAGTGCCCAATTTGAGTCTTATTTTGAGAAGTCTCTGATTATTGGTTTTTCGAAAAAATATGCTGTAACTGGTGCGCAATATGCGTTTTGCCACCCGAAATGTCCCGAATTTCCAGAAAGTTTATATATTAACTTGCCGATTTTCTTTTTGAGGTGGAATTGAAAATGGCGAATGATCTACCTATTGCAGCAGTCGTAAGGATTGCTAAGAACAATGGTGCTGAGCGTGTCGGCAGCGATGCTGCACAGGCAATTGCCGACGCGGCTGAGGGATACATTGCTGAACTCACCAAAGAGGCAAGCAAGTACGCAAAGCACGCAGGCCGGAAGACGATCAAAAAAGAAGATGTTGACCTCGCAGTAAACGAACTTTCTGTATAAACATTTTCTAAAATTTTTTTATTTTAAAAAATTACAGCACACCTTTTGTGCTGGGAATTTCGGTGCTGCCCGGTTCCTGAGAGACTGCTCTTCCCAGGGCAACGCCGAATGCCTTGAAGAGCGCTTCGCATTTGTGGTGATCATTTTTACCGGCAAAAGACAGGTGAGCTGTAATTCCCGCGTTAATGCAGAGGCTGTAGAAGAAGTGCTCAAAGAGATCCGGGGGGATCTGTCCGGGACCGGGATGTGCAAATGTCCCGTTCATGACAAGGTAGCCGCGACCGCCGACGTCGAGGGCTGCTGTGGCTAGGGCCTCGTCCATGGGAATGGCTATGGAAGCGAACCTGACGATCCCCTTCCCGTCGCCGACTGCCTGTGAGAGGGCCTGTCCCATCACAATGCCGATATCCTCGATGGTGTGGTGAGCGTCAACGTCAAGGTCTCCCTCCGCCCTCACCGCCAGGCCGAATTTGCCGTGGCGTGCACATGCGGTGAGCATGTGGTCCAGAAATCCTATACCGGTAGCAATAGAGGTTTCATCCCTGTCATCGAGAGATACGGTGACGCTGACTGTTGTTTCCTTTGTTTCCCGTTCAATAGTTGCTCTTCTCATTTCCCTGCTCCTGCCTCCAGTGCCTCCTGGAGTGTGATCTTCCCGCTGTAGAGGGCCGAACCAAGCACGATACCCGACACACCGATATCTGCAAGGGTCCGCACGTCTGAAGGCGTCGTGACGCCTCCTGAGGCAACGACGGAGAGTCCGGTCGCGGCGACCAGGTGACGGACCGGTTCGGGGTCGATGCCCTTCTGGAGCCCTTCCACATTGACATTGGTGAAGAGGAGGGATCCTGCCCCGAGCGCTTCAAAGCGCCTGGCCCATTCGATAAAGTCTCCTGCCGGTTCTTCCCATCCCCTGACGACGACCTGCCCGTCCCTGGCATCGACTCCTGCCATAATCCGTTTACTCCCGAATTCTTCTGCAAGTTTACGGATAAAATCGGGTTCCTTCGTCGCCAAGGTTCCCAGTATGACCCGGTCTACGCCGATCTCAAGCCACCCTATCGCATCTCCGGTACTTCTGATGCCGCCTCCGAGCTGGACTTCTGCTCCGGTCTCGCTCAGGATGTCCTTGATGACCGATGCGTTCGTCTCCGCATCGCCGAAGGCTCCGTCGAGGTTGACGATATGGAGGGCATCCGCTCCCTCCTCAAGCCAGCGGATGGCCCGGATAACCGGGTCACCATAGTCCGTCGCGGTGGACCGGTCTCCCTGGACGAGCTGGACGCACCTCCCTCCAAGGATATCCACTGCAGGGTATATCTTCATGAAATCACCTGATCATTCGTTCAATCGGCATAACGAGGATGTCACGTGCTCCTGCCTTTCGAAGCTGGCTGATGAGTTCGTAGATGCGCTCTTCAGCAACGACGGCATGGACTGCGACGAGATGTTCGTTTGAAGCCACATCCATGACCGTCGGGCCGCCGAGACCCGGCAGGACACTTTTCACCTCATCAAGGGCCCTGCGTTCGACATTCATCATCAGGTAGCACTGGCCCTGTGCGGCAAGGACGCTCTCAAGTGCAAGACAGATCTCGTCTATCTTGAGCGACTGCCTTTTACGTGACTCGGTGTTTGCAATGACAATTGTGGTGGAACAGAGAAGTTCATCGATGATGCGGAGATGATTGGTTTTCAGTGTCGTTCCCGAACTCGTCAGGTCAACGATTGCATCGGCAACGCCCAGATAGGGGGTGGCCTCGCATGCCCCCCCGACCGGGAAGAGACGCGGGGTGATCCCCCGCTCGCTGAAGTAGCGTGAGGTGATCCCGGGGAATTCGGTTGCGATGGTCATGTCTCCCATCTCCTCTGCCGCAGTGATCGCACTCTCCTCGGGCACCGCAAGAACGAGGCGTGCGGTTCCCATCTTCAGGTCGAGAAGCTCTTCTACCTGCGAGCCCCGCTCAAGGACCATGTCGCGTCCGGTGATGCCGAGGTCCGCAGCGCCGCTTGCAACGTACTCCGGAATATCGATGGGGCGTGCGAAGAGCACCTCTACCTTCGGGTCGACGGTCCTGGTGATGAGTTTTCGCCCGCCCGTGCTTTGCAGGTGGAGCCCTCCCTTCTCGAGGAGGTCTATGATGGGCTGCGAGATGCGCCCCTTATTCGGTATGGCAAGCCTTACCTGCCCGTTTTCTGGCGCCTTCATTGTATTCTCTGGGTTACTGATGGTATCAGAAGGTTTTCAGTTCTCCCTGGATCACCCGATCGGTGATCGAGGTGATGTTCTCGAGTCCGTCGTCGATGATGGCCTGGATCTCTCTTCCTGCCACTGCCTCATCAATGCCGGCTTCCGAGACGTACTGGACACTAGCAACAAGCGGCTGGTCGATGGGTTTTCCGATCTGCGAAAGGAGGCGGATATACAGGTCGTCAATACCCTCGACTTCGTGGGTACACCTGGTGGCAAGGTCGGTTGCGAGGAGATTGTAGATTTTGCCGATATGATTGATGGGGTTCTTCCCGCTCGTCGCCTCCATGCTCATCGGGCGGTGGGGGGTGATGAGGCCGTTTGCACGGTTCCCACGACCGACGGATCCGTCATCGCCCATCTCTGCAGAGGTCCCGGTCACGGTCAGGAAGATGGAACTCTCGCTCTTGTAATTGTCCCCGGTATTGACCTGGACGTTTACCCGGCGGGGACTCTGGGTGGAGGCAACGGCACGGACCTCCTCGGTGACCTTCTGGACAGCCTCGATATAGTCCTCCATAGAGGAGCAGAAGCGGTCGATCATCGGAACACAGAGCGTAAGCGTGATATCCTCTCCCTGGCGAAGACCCATGACCTTCACATCGGTCCCGATGATCGGGTGTTTCGGCCGATAGACGTTGTCGAGGTGGTCGCTTACCGCGAGGATGGTCCGTTCGAGATCGGAGAAGGGTGCATGGCCGACTCCGAAGGAGGTATCGTTTGCGTGGGGAAGGGAGTTGTCGCTGCAGGCCTTGAAGACATCCCTGAGGTCCGAAGACCCGACACCCATTCTGCAGTCGACGATGATGTCATGCTCCATATTCAGGAATTCGAGGGTGTTCTTCAGGTACTCCCGTGCCGCCCCGACAGCAATGGAGTCCGTCGGTATGGTGGCACCGTCATAGAACTTGGTGGCACGGCCGGTAAGGAGAATATATATCGGGCGTGTGACGACACCACCGCCGAACTTCGGGAGGGACTCCCCTGCCACGACCTCCCCCTGGTCGGTATTGTGGTGGAGGACAGCGCCGCATTCGTCGAGGTAGGAACGCGAAAGGGCACGGGAAATCGCCTCTGCAATTCCATCTGCTATACTGTCAGGGTGCCCGATACATTTCCGTTCTGCAAGCTCAATGTGCTGCTTGTTCACAGGCATCTCACGTAAGGTCTCTACTGCAATATTTCGTGCCATTTCAGCTCACGAACTCCTACTATTGTTAAAAAGTAGGTGGGCTCGCACTTAACGATTTCCTTATGGGAAGTTGGAAAAAATACGGGTTATTCCTGTAAAAAGAAAAAACAAGGGAAATGGATTATTTTCTGATTCTGACATCCGAACGGATGGTGAGTTTGCATTCCCCCGACCTAAAGACCCGGACCATGCCACCACTTTCGGATATGGTCACGCCGATGGCGGAGATGATGTTGGTGAGTGCGGCCGTCGCACGGTGACGCCCCCCCATGCCATGGGGCATGTTCAGACCATCGCTTCGTGCCGATATATAGCGGCCCGCGGACTGGATAATTCCTTCCCGGTCGACGACGAAGACCCCGTCCAACTGGGCGAATTCCTTGACGCTTTCCCAGTTATCCACGCTGGTGATATCACGGACCTCTCTCCTGTGGCCCTGGAAGGGGTTGATGATCGCGGCATGGGAATACATATTGATTTCATCCACATCACCGATCACGAATGCCGTTCCGATTGACCGTCCTTCCCGCCCTTCGACGGCAATCTCCATCGAGAGCTGAAGAACCGCACGCATGACGTCCCGGGGAACCAGGTCCCCGAATTCGGTGACGCTGATGAAGTCCTTGCCACGGTTGATGTCGTAGATGAGAATGGCATAGGGGAAGACACCGATGACCTTGCCTTCCTCATACTCCTGGGAGAGATAGATCTGGACCGCTGCGTCGTGGAGATGGCGTTCGGAGATCTCCAGGATGTCGTGCATGGTAAGGTCTCGGAGTACATCCAACTGGAGATCCTCGACCCAGATGACGGGGATGCGACTTTTGAATTCAATCGGTTCGATGAATGAGACGATTGCCTTGGCATCAACTTCTTCTGCCAGGCTTGAGGCTGCGGCCATCAGGGTCTCTTTCATAGCAGCTCCCGTACCAGGGCCGGAATCTCGGAGGGTTTGCCTGCAATCGGGACGCCCATCCTGCTGAGACGGGCGATCTTGGACCGGGCGTCACCCTCTCCTCCTTCGATGATGGCCCCGGCATGGCCCATGCGCTTCTCCGGCGGTGCGGAGACGCCGGCGACATAGCCGACGATGGGGAGGCGTGTTGCCGCTGCCCCTTCCTCCTCGAGGTTTCCGCCGACTTCACCTATGAGGACGACCGCCTTTGTCTGCGGGTCCTTCTCGAACCGTTCAAGGACATCGACAAAGGTCTGCCCGATGACGGGGTCGCCGCCGATTCCCACAATGGTGGACTGGCCGATACCGGCACGGGTGAGTTCATTGACCACTTCGTAGGTGAGGGTGCCACTCCGGGAAATAATGCCGACGTTTCCCGGCATGGCAAGCTGCGGCGGCATGATGCCGAGCTTGAGTTCACCGGGGGAGAGCGTCCCCGGACAGTTTGGTCCGATGACGCAGCAACCTTCCATCTTTGCAAAGGCAAGGGCTCTCATCGTGTCATGGACGGGAATGCCTTCGGTGATGGCGACCACGAGGTCAAGGCCTGCGCTGGCCGCCTCCATGATGGAGTCGCCTGCGGCAAACCCGGGGACGAAGAGAACCGATGTCGTGAAATCGTGTTCATCTGCCGCCTCGCGGACGCTGTCGTAGACCGGGACGCCGTGGACCGCCTGACCACCTTTTCCGGGGGTCACTCCTGCAACCACTCCCCGCCCGCCGACGGAGCGGGCATACTCGTTCATGAGGCTGATGTGGAAGGCCCCCTGGTTGCCGGTTGCGCCCTGCACGATGACGCCTGTGTTCCTGTCACCGTAGATCATGCCGATGCCTCCTCGACCGCAGTGCGGACGACTTCTTCCATGGTATCGAGCATCTGGTAGCCGTGTTTTGCAAGGATTGCCTTGCCCTCCTCTTCATTGGTACCGGCGAGGCGGGTGATGACGTGCTGGTCGATGCCGGCCTCGATAATCCCACGTGCCACCTCGTCACAGCGGGTAATCCCGCCGAGAAGATTGACGATGATCACCTTGACGCCGGGCATCCCCCCGACAAGGCGGACGGCCTTCATAACACGTTCACGTCCCGCACCACCGCCGACATCCAGAAAGTTTGCCGGACTGCCGTTGTACTGTGTGATGAGGTCAAGAGTGGACATGGTAAGTCCCGCGCCGTTTCCGATGACACCGATGGTCCCGTCGAGTTCCACATAACTGAAGCCGTTTGCCTCGGCCTCCCGTTCGCGGGGGGTCAGGTCCCTGTTGACGGTAATGCCCTGTCTCTTGAGGGCATTGTCGTCGACGATCAGTTTTGCATCTGCTGCATAGACTCCTCTGGCGGTGGTGACGAGAGGATTGATCTCTGTGAGGAGCGCATCGGAAGCGCAGAATGCGTGATACAGATCGTTTATCACCGGGCCGAGCTCTCTGGGTGCGGAACCAAGAAGGTGGCGCATCAGGTACCCGGGCACTTCGGTAAGAAGCGGGGAGAACGTCGCCCGGCGCAGTGCCTCCGGAGTTGTCCGTGCCGTCGCTTCGATGTCAATCCCTCCGGTCTCGGCGAAGAGAATCATCGGCTGGCGGGTTGCACGGTCGATGGTGATGCTCACATAATATTCATGCTCGATGGGAAGCTTCTCCTCAACAAGCAGGGTCTTTGGCTTCAGTCCCTTGATAGGGGTTTTGAAGAGATGGGTTGCGGTCGCCACGACATCCGCCTTTTTGGTGACGATGATGCCGCCTGCCTTTCCCCGTCCGCCCACATCGACCTGTGATTTGACGACGACCTCATCTGCAAAGTCGTCCATGTGCAGATACAGCTCATCGGGACTCTTGATTACCTTCCCTTCCGGTATCGGAATACCATGCTTTCTAAAAATATCCTTGGCCTCAAATTCCAACAGTTTCATGGTTCACCCGCTGTTATACAACGCTTTAGTTGCTCTCTTCTTCTCCCAGCTCAAAACCGCGCCGCAGCGCCGCCATGTTCAGGTCTTCCGTCCCCTTCGGGACGCTGTCAAGGACGGCCTGTTCGATGGCTTCCCTTGAAACGATGCCCGTTGCGGTCACCACCGCCCCCAGCATCACGATATTTGCCACGATGACCCGCCCAAGGGCATCCTTGGCTTCGTTCGTCGCTGCAATTTCACGGTACCGGCAGGCAGGGCGCTCAAGCACCAGTTCGCTGTCGAGGAGCATCATGGCAGACGGCGGAGCCGCTGCCCCGTACTTCTCGAATCCCTGCTGGGACATGATTACGTAGATGTCGGGGCTCTTTACCTTCGGGTAGAGAATGGGTTCGTCGTCGATGACGACAGCACTCATGGATGCCCCGCCACGTGCCTCTGGCCCGTAGACCTGGGTCTGGACCGCATGCTTGTTGTCGTAGAGGGCTGCGGCCCTGCCGAGGATCACCGCCGAGAGGATGATCCCCTGTCCGCCAAAGCCGGAGAAGAGCACTTCATGTCTCATTTCGGCACCCCCATCGCCGGACGGTACCGCCTGACAAATTCACCGACAGTGAACATGTCCTCCGGGATCTCCTTTCCCTGTTCCTCCAGCCGCGCCTTCTTTGCGAGGAGCATTGCATGGCTTCGCATGTATTCGACCTGTTCTCCCACCTGTCGGAGTTTGTTGCGCCTGCCATAGGCGGTCGGGCACTGGACCATTGCCTCGATGAACGAGAGGCCGGGGGTCTCGAGCCCTGCACCGATTGCCTTGATGAGCTCGGCCACATGGTATGAGGTCCAGCGTGCGGCGTAGTTTGCACCGGCTGCGACGGCAAGTTCGGCCAGGTCAAATACCGGTTCGGTCGCCCCGTAGGGGGTGGTGGTTGAGATCTTTCCCACCGGGGTGCACGGGCTTCCCTGTCCGCCAGTCATCCCGTAGATCATATTGTTCATGCAGATGACGGTCATATCGATGTTTCTCCGGCATGCATGGATGAAATGGTTGCCGCCGATGGCGGAGAGGTCCCCGTCACCGGTGAAGACCACGACATGCAGGTCGGGATTTGCCATCTTGACGCCGGTGGCAAAGGCCAGCGCCCTCCCATGCGTCGTGTGGAGGGAGTCGGTGGTGATGTAGCCCGGTGCACGCGACGAGCAGCCGATCCCCGAGATGAAGATCGTATCATCGATCTCCCATCCCATTGCATCAACCGCCTTGATGGTGCAGTTCATCACCGTACCGTTGCCGCATCCCGTACAGTAGATATGGGGGAGGCGGTCCTGTCGGTACCACTTTTCATAGGTCTCTGTCGACATCTTCAGGCCACCTCCTGCACTTTGGCATACAGCTCATCCGGCGAGTGGATGGTCCCGCCGAGCCTTCCCATGGAAATCACCTGCTGTCCGGTGACATGCCGCTGGATCTCACGTGCCATCTGCCCGAGATTGAGCTCGGGGACGATGAAGGTCTTTGCATTGGTGAAGAGCTTCAGGGTATCCTCGGGGAAGGGCCAGACGATTCTCAGGTTCAGGTGCCCGATAATTTCGTCCGGGTGATCATGGAGCACCTGACGTACCGTCCGTGTCGAAGGACCATAGGTGATAAAGACCGTCTCCGCATCGGGATTGACCGCATCGTAGTCGGCAATCTCGTGGCGCCTGGATTCGATCTTGTCCACGAGCCTTCGGACGAGTGCCTCGTGCAGTTCGGGATTGGTCGCGTCGGGATAGCCCCGTTCGTTATGGGTAAGGCCCGTGACATGGGCGCGGTAGCCCTTTCCGAAAGTTGGAAATCCGGGGATCATGTCCTCCTCTGCTTCATAGGTGAGCATCCCGGGTTTTGGCTCCTTACGGGGGATGATCTCGACCGAATCGGGTATTGATATCTTCTCCCGCATATGGCCGATCGTCTCGTCGGACATGAGAAATGTCGGGACCCGGAACCGGTCGGCAAGGTTGAATGCCTTGACCGTCAGGTCAAACATCTCCTGGACGGTCGATGGCACCAGGGCGATCGTCGAGATATCGCCGTGCGACCCGAAACGGCACTGGAGCATGTCGCCCTGGGCGGACATGGTCGGTTGTCCGGTCGACGGCCCGCCCCGCTGGATGTTCACCACAACGCAGGGCGTCTCAGTCATCACGGCATAGCCGAGGTTCTCCATCATGAGGGAAAACCCAGGCCCGGAGGTTGCGGTCATCGCTCGTGCACCGGTCCAGGATGCCCCAATCACCGCGCCGATACTCGCGATCTCATCCTCCATCTGGATGAATACGCCGCCGGTTTTGGGCATTTTTAGTGCCATTCGTTCGGCAATCTCCGTCGAAGGTGTGATAGGGTACCCTCCGAAGAAGTTGCATCCCGCTGCAAGTGCCCCCTCACAACATGCGACGTTTCCCTGCATGAACTCAAGCTTCGTCAATACTCAATCACCACCTTTTTTGTTGCGTACGGGTCTTCTTCTTCCCAGAATATCGCCTGGTCGGGGCAGATCAGCTGACATGCGCCGCAGAGCTGACGCCCGTAGAGATGACGGAGCCTGCAGTTGGTGCATCGCTCAGGCCGGTCCAGAACCGGAACAATAATTCCGCGTTCGTTCAGGTTTCTGCCTTCCTGAAATATATGGTATGGGCAGACGGTGGTGCAGAGATTACAGCCCTTGCACCGCCGTTCGTCTATGACTAGTCTCATCGGCTCGTCCTTTTTATTTATTTGGTTTTGACCGTACTAAAGGTATCGCGCGGGTACAGGCTCCTGCACCACGTATACCATCATTTCGGAAACATCTGTGCAAATTCTGCCTCGGCTCTTGCGGCAACATCCCCGAAGAGGTTGTGGCCATGGGCGTCCATACCGACGGTGAGCGGCAGGTGATCGAGTTCGAGTGCCCAGACGGCCTCCGGCATCCCGAGATCCTCAAACCAGACTCCCCGGACCTTCATCCGGGATGCTGCAAGGGCTGCACACCCGCCGGTAAAGGCAAGATAGACGGCCCGCCCTTCGAGGAGTCCGAGCACATCGGCACTCATTCCTCCCTTTCCGATAAGAGTGCGCACTCCTGCATCCAAGAGAAACCCCGTAAGGGCGTTCATCCGTGCAGAGGTGGTGGGTCCTGCGGCAATGACGGTCTCGCCGCTGATAACGGGTCCGCAGTGGTAGACGGCAGCTCCCTCAGGGTCGAAGGGAAATCCTTCCTCCTGCATGCGCAGATGCGCCTCATCACGGGCGGTATAAACCATCCCTGTGAGGGTGACCCTGTCGCCAGCCTTCAGGTCGAGAATCTCGTCACCTAGGGGGGTCGCCAGTTCGATGGTCACAGGATCACCCTGACCGTCGCTCTTCGTGCCGCCCAACACTGGATATTGACCGCCACCGGAAGCGACGCCGTATGGCATCCTGCTTGCTTCACCTTCACAGCAAGGCAGGTGGTTCTTCCCCCGAGCCCCATGGGGCCGATGCCGAGGTGGTTGACATCATCACAAATCTGCTGCTCGAACGTGTCCATCTCATCGATTGGTTCAAGGAGTGCTTCCTTTGCGAGGAAGGCGGCCCGGTCGAATGTCCCACCTATGCCGACCCCGAGGATGATGGGAGGGCATGGCCTGCCGCCTGCCTCCAGGGCGGTCTCCACTATAAAGCGTCGTACGTTGTCCACCTGTGACGGCAGGAGCATCGCTATTCTGGAGACATTTTCAGACCCTGCCCCTTTCGGGAGAACCGTGAGCATGAAGGTATCGCCGGGAGTGATGTGGACGACCGGCATGCCCTCTCCACAGTTGGTGCCGCTGTTTGCCCGTGTCATGGGGGAGACGACGTTGGGACGGAGCGGTACCGATGCCGTTGCCCGGGTGACGCCGTCACGTACGCCCTCTTCGATGGCCGGTGTATAGGGGATATCCGGGGGGAGAGTGATGAAGATCACAGGAACGCCGGTATCCTGGCAGATGGGCCGTTTCGTCTCTTCTGCGAGGGCAATGTTGTCGAGAATTGCACCCAGTTCTGCCCGTGCAATCGGCTCCTCTTCCGATGCATATGCAGCCTCCAGCGCTGCAGTGACATCCTCCGGAAGATGCGTCTCTGCTATCTCCAGTGCCTTCTTTGTGGCATCCGAGACGGCCCGGAAGAGGTGTGTATCCGTCACTGTGTGCATATGGTTTCACCATTGTCCTGTCACTACAAAATACTGCGGTAAAAATATTGGTCCCCGGGAGGGTGACCTGAAAAAAAGGGCTTAGTTTCCTTTCTTTTCGACGACGATCCGGCCGGGGGAAGGGAGCTTGTAGATCCCGTGGCGCATGATCTCTCTCACCTTGTCGGCATTTGCCTCGCTGGTATAGCAGGTGAAGATCTTCTGCTCCGGTTTGACACGGGCCGCTGTGCCCACTGCCTTGCCGAATGCCATGCGCATTCCTTCCGAAACACGGTCAGCACCTGCACCGGTTGCCTGCTTGTTCTCCCTGAGAACGTGGTGCGGGTAGGTGCGGAGCTTGAAGTGGAAATTCATCCTTCCGATGTCTTTGATGAGTTTACGGTTGATGTTGACACGTGCTGCCTCAAGAGCAGTGTGGCGGATCTGGCACTCCTCATCGACCGTGATCGAGATTGCGACCGGGAAATCTGTCTTCAGGTTGCCCATGTCGAACTGTACGATTTTGCTGCCGGGCACACCGCCCATATATTTCCTGCGAGTATATGCCCGCTTTGAAACAGCCCTGTACATTTTGGCGGGTTTTCGGACCATAGAATAAAACTCCTCTGTGTATAAATGTGCTTTAAAAAATGGAAACGCAACGTAATAAACCTTACCGAACTGTCGCCCCTTCTTCCATGCGTTTGAGGATATACTTGCGCAGATCCGCGAACACAGGTTCTGTCCTGTCACGTGGGCGGGGCAGGTTTACGTCGATGACTTCCTCGATTTTACCTGGTCGCGGGCTGAGAACGACAATTCTGTCGGCGAGATAGACTGCTTCGTCAACGCTATGGGTAACAAAGACGACGGTCTTTTTTGTCTCTTCCCAGATCTCCAGGAGTTCTTTTTGCATGACGTTTCTCGTCTGCGCATCCAGCGCGCCGAACGGTTCGTCCATCAGGAGGACGCGTGGGTTGTTGGCCAGCGCCCGTGCGATGGCGACCCTCTGCCGCATTCCCCCCGAGAGTTCATGTGGGTAGGCATCCCTGAACTGCTCGAGATTGACGATATCGAGGTACTCTTCGGCAATCTCCCGCCGTTCCTGTCTGGAGATGCCTTTCATCTCGGGGCCGAATGCGATGTTGTCGATGACGCTCTTCCACGGAAAGAGAGAATACTCCTGGAACACCATCCCCCTCTGCGGGTCCGGCCCGGCGATGGGCATGTCATCGAGGCGGACATCGCCGGATGTCGGCTTCTCGAGTCCTGCGATGATGCGCAGGAGGGTTGTCTTCCCGCACCCGGAAGGTCCGACGAGGCAGATGAATTCCTTCTCTTCGATCTCAAGATTGATGTCGGCGAGGGCGACGGTCGGGGCCAGTCCCTCACGTTCAAAGACCTTGTCGAGATGGGTGACTGATACGATACTCATCCTTCTTACACCTCCTGTCCCTGCCACCGGACGGTCTGTTTCGTGACATAGTGCCTGAAGACCATGTCAAGAACAATGCCGATGAACCCGAGCACCAGCATATAGACAACCACGCTATCCATCTGGTGGAGGTTGTAGTAGGTCCATAGGTTCTTGCCCAGACCATACTTGCCGGTGCCGGCACCGAATATCTCCGCACCTACCAGGCACATCCACCCTACACCCATGGAGATGCGGATGCCGGCCGTGATCTCCGGTATGGCAGACGGGAAGGCGATATTTTTTATCTGGCGCAGGCTGCTCGTGCACCCGAGGACCTTTCCTGCCTCGATGAAGACCTTCGGGACGTTTCGAAAGCCCGTGTAGGTATTGACAAGGATGGGAAAGACTGCCCCGATGAAGATGATAAAGCCCGCCGATGCATGGGTGAGCCCGAACCAGATGATGGCAAAGGGAATCCATGCAAGGGGCGGGATCGGTCTCAGGATCTCCACCAAGGGATTGAGCGCCTGGTCGGCGGTTCTGAACCATCCCATGGCAATCCCTACGGGGATGCCGACGAGGAGGGCCACGACCATGCCGATAAGGAAGTGGTACAGGCTGACCACGATGTCGGTCGCGAGGGTCCCCCGCGGGCCGAAGAGGTCCCGATAGAATGCATCGAGGACCTGTGTGAAACTTGGCAGGGTAAACGGATTGTCAATAATATAGACGGCAATAACCTGCCAGAGGAGAATCACGACGAGAACCGAGGTTAGCGGGATAAGGATCCGCCTGAGAAGGTTCTTTTTCTTATTGTCCATATATGCTGTTTTCAGGTTTGTTCGCGGTGGTTATATGACTTCCCGCATTGTCAAAAAAAGGATTGGGGGTCAGGCTGCCACTGCCTTCTCATAGAAGGTGAGATCGAAGATCTCATCCGCGCTCATCGGTTTCTTGATGTATCCGAGCCCTGCCTGGACCTCGGTGTAATCAACTACGGAGTCGACGATGATTGCGGGGTTCGTGACCCAGCGGCCGTCCCAGTTGGCGAATGAAGCTTCGATGACATCGAGTTCCACCTTGTTCATGTCATGGTAGATCTGTGCTGCTTCATCCTGGTTTTCAATGGCATACTCTGTTGCCCTGATGTGGGTCCTTACAATCTGTTCGACGATGTCGGGGTGGTTACGGATCAGGTCGCCCGATGCGACCAGGACGCAGCATGCATGGTTCTCCTTCATCTCGCCCGAGGTGACTGCGGTGTAGCCGTTTCCTTCAGCGGCGATGGTGGCGGGTGCGGGGTGGGGCAGGAATACCGCATCGACGGCTCCTTCGGCGATGGCGACCGTTGCGTCACCCGGGCCCATGCCGCGGATGTCCAC
>JAENZA010000017.1 GCA_016841485.1 Methanobacteriota archaeon | reverse complement strand
AACCCATCCCAGCGTGACGAAGAAGAGCGACTGGAGCTTGTTCCAGCGGAGGAGCCACCCGATGACGACGCTGGAGTAGAGGCCGATCACCGGGAGTGCGGGAAGGATGATGAGTGTGGCTGCTCCATACTTCCACAAAATAGGATATTTTTTCATCTTCTCTTCCGTGTTCTTCGTGAAACGCCGGACCCTCTCCGACTGCTCGGCAAATGTGTCCAGGATCTCGTAGATGGCGAGGACGATCCCGAGCTCCACGGCTGTCATGACGACCAGGATGAACACGGGATTCAAACCGAACCCCACACCGACGAAAGCGGCATTTGCCTGGAGAAGGAGGGTGGAGATGATCAGACTGAACACTCTCCCGATCGGAACCGAGAGAGCAAGCCCGAGGAGTAAGGGAATCAGGGTGGCGAAAACGAAGGCGATGGCGATTGCCCTGAACCCCCTCCGGATTCCGTCAATTGCCTTAGATCTCTCCATCGTTCCACCCGAATGCCGGGAAAGGGATGAGTCCCGGAGTTTTACAATCCCAATGCGCCATACGATACGCACTTGGATATATGAACCTTGCCCCGGAGCATGTCGTTCCATGCTCTCGTGCATCTTCGGTAATCCGGGAGAACGAAGGCCTCTTTGCACCGCGTGAAACCGGCGAGCTGCCGAATGCATTCTTCCAGACCTGCAGGGCAATACGCGGAGGTGATGCGATTCGCTCGCTTCGGGGTTCACACGGGAACAGAGGTATCAACCCGTTCAATCTTCCGGAGGCGCAGTGCATGCAAAATGATTATATGTGAGTATAAATACCCTCCCTGGTGTCGTCATGACAGATGAGACAGGCATACGCGGCGGCGCACTGCCCGCCGCGATCGAGTCCTTCCCCTGGTGGCTCGTGCTGCTCGACGGGATTATCGCATTGATACTTGGTATTCTTCTCCTCTTCTGGACGGGCCCTACGCTTCTGGTCACCATTACGTTCATCGGAGTATACTGGCTTATCAGCGGGATATTCATTCTTGCCAGCGTCTTCGTCGATCGTACGGGGTGGGGATGGAAACTCCTCTCAGGGATCCTGGCGTTCCTCGCCGGTCTCTTTGTTCTTGCCTATCCACTGTATTCTGCTCTCCTCCTTCCAGCGATCTTTGCCATCTTCATCGGAGTCTGGGGTCTGGTCGTCGGGGCCGTACACCTGGTTCAGGCCTTCAGAGGGGGCGGATGGGGAGCGGGCATCCTGGGGGTTCTCAGTATCATCTTCGGTATCCTCATCCTCACCCACCCGTTGATCTCGGCAGTGGCCCTGGTCCTGATCGTGGCAATCTTCGCGGTCGTGGGAGGCATCGCGGCGATCTTCCTGGCATTCCGGCTGCGGTGACGGACAAGGGGGCGATTGTCCGGGACCACCCCTATTTTCCCTTGCGTTCATCGGTGGCGCGACAGCAGGAGCATTGAGGAGCGAGGGCTCCACGAAAATGCGCTATATTCATACCCCAAACGCGCTATTATCCATAACCATCTCCGGCCGGGGAACGAGGGGGCGGACGCGGGAATTCGTTGTATGCAGGCGATTTCATACGGTTACCCCCGGAAATTGTGTAATTACCCGGCCGCTGGTAAGATCGGACACCAATCCTGCAGGGAGACAACTTGAGCAGTATCAGGGAATCTTGAGGATGAAACAAGACGGTGAGGAGGAGAGAGGTTGAGCACGCTTGAGTCGTTTCTCGATGCGCTGCACCAGGGGGTTTATCAGGTAATCGTCCCGAAGGCTGTGGTGACCGAGCCGCTTGAGCCGGACTGGAAACGGTCGGCCATCAACGTGCCGAGCCCCGATACCATCGCCAGTTACAGGAGAGGGCAGTACCATGCCCACGAGACGCTGTCGGAGTACCGTGTCCACATGGACCGATACGACCCCGAGAAGAACCCCCTCATGCACCTGATCGACGACGCCCCCCTGGTCCTCATGGTGCACGACACCATGGAGACCATTCTCGTAACGGCCAAAGACGCAACACGGAGAGATCCTCTGCAGCGTCTTCTAGATCAGCAGATGAGCTGGAGGTTCCGGATGGGCCTTGGAGCGCTCCTGTGGGCGATAGCCACGATCCTCCTCTTCCTGGCATTCTATGACGTTACACCCTTCTTCGCCGTAATCCTGCCCTCGCTTGTTCTCTTTCTCGGTCTCCTCACGATTGTTAAGGGCATCCGGCAGAGGGACAGGAAAGAGCATGCAAACAAGGACATCGTCCGGGGGAGTCTCGTGGCCGGTACAGGAATCGTTCTGTTCGTCTTCTGGGAACTGTACCTCGTCCTCATTCTGCTGCTCCTCGCGATCTGGTTCTTTTCCAGTGCTGTTGTCACGCTGCTCCGGGTGGTTCGGGAGAGAGGAAATTTAACGAAGGGCTTCTGGTATACGTCCGGGCTGGGCGTAAGTTCGCTGGCTCTCGGGATTCTCGCCGTTACCCTGCCTGAGGGGCTGGTTGATCTCCTCCTCCTCCTGCTCGCCGGGATCGTGCTCATGGCGGGTGCGTTTATGGTTCTGGATGCGTACGGGTTGAGAAATGCCGCCCGTCTGATGGAAGAGGGTGACTTCCCTCGATGATCGTCTCCTCCGATCCCGGGGAAAGATCGTCCTGTTCCATCGGTCCGATAATGCCGGTGACCGGAAGGCCGTAGAGCCCCGCTACGCGACAGGCCCCTGGGTATCAGTATAGCCATCGGATTATTAACCGGATTTTTCGGGGTCGGCGGGGGATTCCTGATCGTCCCGGCCCTGGTACTTGAAGGACATCTTCCTCCCCACCAGGCCGTGGGGACTTCGCTGGTGGTCATTGCCATCGCATCTTTCTCAGGGTTCGTCCAGCACCTGGGATACGGGAGCGTCGACCTTTGGCTGACAGGACTTTTCATCCTGGGCGGTGTTGGAGGCGTCCTGGCAGGAGCGGGAATGGTCAAACGCATCACGGGCAGGGAACTGGACTCTGGGTTTAGTGTCCTCATGATCGCCGTCGCTGTTTACATACTTGTTCGAAGTGTGATTGGGTAGAATGCATTTTTTCTGTCATTGGAAATGAGCAGGTAATATTTTCCCATTATGATAACCTCCATCCCGATTCCAAATCTGAAGAGGTCATCCCATAACTCTCCAGATCATGATGGCACATGCCAGGTGGATCAACCCGAGGAACGAGGTCTCATAGCGTTCATATCATGGATTAATCTCCTTAAACACCTCAATCCAGATGAGGAACCGTTCAATCGCACCCCTTTCTTTATACAGTACCGGATCGAACCAGCGTGGCCTTCCCCGCTTCGGGTGTACCCGGGATTTTGGGTTTGTCGGGATGTTGCTCTTGATCCCTCGTTTCCGGTTGTACTGGCGGATCTCTTGGGAATCGTAGGCTGCATCCGCCGAGATGATCGAGGGATGATCCTGAATCTCCGGAATCGTAAACGCTTCAAGGGTTGGCTCGTAGAGTCGGGATTCGTGGATATTTTCCGGGAAGACGGTGCAAACAAGAGGAAGACCGTTCCGATCGACCAAAGCACTCAGCCTGTTCCCTTTTACTTTCTTATAGTCATCATAACCGGTCGATCCCCCTTTTTGGCCGGGACATCCTCGGTATCGGTGGAACAGTGCATGAAATCGATTTTCTGGAGAGTATAGCCGGCGCGGAGAGGGTCGAGGAAAATGTCCTGATAAATGCCATGTTCGGCAAGATAGAGATGAAAGCGATGCACCGTCGATTTCGTGCCGTATTGGCGAGGGACATCGCCCCAGGTACAGCCGGTGGTCAGGACGTAGAGAATCCCGTTGAACATGGCGCGATGGTCGGTTCGTGGTCGCCCGACATGAGGTTTCTGAGATGAGGTTTCTGAGGAGGGAGGTGCGGCTCAATGATTGCCCAGAGATCATCATCGATTTCCCTGAATGCCATACCTCCTGGTTTTTATTCAAGACAATATATAATTGTGGGATGACCTCGAAATAAAACAAGATAAAGATTTGTAGATGTAATCCAACACCCACACAATCGATTTATACTCTTTTACCTCAAGGGGGCTCTCGAACACCAAGAGGTGTGAAGGGAGCAATATATGAAGTTGGTTCCACGAGAACAGGATAAACTTCAAATCTTTACCGCGGCGAGAATTGCAGAGAGGAGGCTCAAAGACGGGGTGAAACTCAATTACCCCGAGTCAATAGCCTACATCACTGATTTTGCCCTGGAAAGAATACGAAGGGGCGACACCGTTGCGAAGGTGATGGAAGATGCCAGGCATGTCCTTACTACAGATGACGTCATGCCAGGTGTTCCGGACATGGTCACCCTGATAGGGATTGAGGGAACATTTCCGGACGGAACGAAATTGGTGAGTATCCACAACCCCATACAACCCAAGGGTGCGGGAGGGAAGAAGAAATGACGGTAGGAAAAATTTTCCCCGCGGACAAGGAGATCGAGACTTTTCCCGGAAGGTCGCGGCTGAAGTTCAAAGTGAAGAATGCCGGTGACAGGCCGATACAGGTCGGATCACACTTCCACTTCTTCGAAGCCAACAGGGCGCTTGACTTCGACCGGGAGAAGGCATATGGTATGAAATTGGATGTACCTGCAGGAAATGCCATTCGATTTGAACCTGGTCAGGAAAAAGAAGTGACCCTGGTGGAGATTGGTGGGAAACATTATGTCTATGGCTTCAACAGCCTCACGGACGGGAGCACCAGGACAAAGTACAGGAAGATCCTTGCGCTTCAGAAAGCCAAAACTCTGCTTTTCAAGGGGGCGAAATAGATGATCATTCCTAGAGCACAGTACCTGGACCTGTACGGGCCCACTGTAGGGGACAAGGTTCAGCTTGCCGATACGAACCTTGTAGTCGAGGTCGAAAAGGACCATGCTACCTATGGAGATGAACTGGCATTTGGCGGAGGGAAGACCGCACGGGAAGGCATGGGCCAGAGCCCGGGAACTCCGCACTCTGCGGGAGGGCTGGACCATGTCTTGACCAACGCCCTTATCCTAGATCCGATTCTCGGTGTCGTGAAGGGAGACATCGGGATCAGGGACGGCAAAATAGCAGGTGTAGGGAAGGCCGGAAATCCCGGGATCATGGATAATGTCAATAAAAACCTGGTTGTAGGTGCCTCTACCGAAGCAACCTCGGCGGAAAATCTCATCGTCACCCCGGGTTTCTTTGACTGCCATGTCCATATGATATGCCCACAGCAGGTATTCGAAGCGTTATCCAACGGGATTACAACCTACGTGGGAGGTGGGACCGGACCTGCAGAGGGAACCTGTGCGACGACAATTACTCCCGGTCCCTGGAATGTTCAAAAGATGATCGAGTCCACCGAAGGACTTCCACTGAACTGGCTTTTCCTGGGGAAAGGAAACGACAGCAAACCTGAAGCTCTGGTGGAGGAGCTTGAAGCAGGAGCGGGTGGATTCAAGCTGCACGAGGACTGGGGTGCCACTGCCGCGGCATTGGATAATGCGCTCTCTGTCTGCGACGAATTTGATGTCCAGCTTGCGATTCACACCGACACCCTTAACGAAGGTGGATATGTCGATGATTCCATCGATGCCATCAACGGGAGGACCGTCCATACGTATCACACTGAGGGAGCAGGCGGAGGGCACGCCCCGGACATCATGAAGATTGCAGGAGAACCGAATGTCCTGCCGTCATCGACGAACCCTACCAGGCCCTACACGGTAAACACCATCGACGAGCACTTTGACATGATCATGACCACTCACCACCTGAACCCGAATGTTCCGGAAGACGTGGCCTTTGCAGAGTCAAGGATTCGTCCTGAAACTATCGCAGCCGAAGATATGCTGCATGACTGGGGCGTTCTTTCCATGTACTCGTCCGACAGCCAGGCAATGGGAAGGACTGGAGAAGTCTCCACCCGCTGCTGGCAGACTGCCCACAAGGTCAAGGACGAATTCGGAAAACTTCCGGAAGACTCGGCCGACAATGACAACTTCAGAGTGCTCCGGTACCTCGCAAAACTGACCATTAATCCTGCCATCACGAACGGTATCGCAGATTACCTTGGAAGTCTCGAGGCAGGGAAAATGGCAGATATCGTGCTGTGGGACCCGAAGTTCTTCGGCGTCAAGCCCAAGATGATCTTCAAGGGCGGGTTTATCGCCTACTCGATGATGGGAGACCCGAACGCTTCGATCCCGACCCCTGAACCGTATACCTTCAGACCAATGTTTGGAGGATTCGGTAAAGCCCAGTCCCGTCTCTCCACGATATTTACCTCCCGGGTTGCGTATGACCTGAATATCCAGGACAAATATTGCCTGGACCGGCCGGTTCTTCCGGTCTGTAAGACTAGGAATCTCGGAAAACAGGATATGGTAAGAAACGACAGAACAGGAAAACTTGTAATCGACCCGGAGACGCACAAGGTCACGCTGGATGGGAAGGAGGTTACCTGCAGTCCGGCGAAGACGCTGCCCCTGAGCCAGCTGTACTTCCTGTTCTGACCTGTGGAGTTCTTCATGATCCGGCACATAACAGGAGCCGATAATGTCGAGAATGGAGGGGTCCTGGACCCCTCCCAGGTCAGGCATGGGGTCATTACCGGCATGAAAATTTCCGACGTGGCCGGACTGATTGATCCTTTCACCCATCTGAACCTCGATCATGCCGATCATCTGATGTATAAGGTGGTTGTCGCGGAAAGGTTGGAGGAGGGTGCCGCGGTCCTGATGGACGAGGGCCGGTTCATGACAGCCCTGGTCCATCCTGCTGCATATCATCACTATGGTGCCGTTGATATGGTGGCAAGGAGGGTCCAGTGGAAAGAAGTTTTCCAGAAATAAAATCGGGTATAATGAGGAGGAAGTAATTTGTCTGTTTATAATGCGCCAGCTTATAGCCCGACAGGAAAAGTAATAGAACTGCCCATAAAGCGGGAAGAGGCGATGCGAGGTCGATTAAGGGCCACATCCCCGGATGGGAGCGATGTAATAATTGATCTCCAGCGGGGGTCCAGTATTCGCAATGGTGATTTCTTCGGGCCTTCAGAGGAAGGTGTGTATTATCAAGTCACGTACGAACCTGAGAAGGTATTAAAGATCTCTCTTCGTTCGGATGCAGCAAACATCGAAAATGCCCTGCGGCTTGGGTACAGTCTTGGTAACTACCACCTGGAGATCCTGTTTGAAGGGGAGAGTGTCTATCTCCCGCTTACCATCGGCCTGGAAAAAGTCCAGAATATCGTGAGGAGGACAGGTCTGCCGGTCCACGAGGAGATCCTTGAAAAGGTTATTTCCACCGACGTATCGGGATATTTTGAAGGTGAAGGAGACGAACATCGATGAGCCCTGTTCCGGAAGAAATGTTAAACCTGATCAGGATTTCTGATACTTTCTTCCCCCTGGGGTCCTACACCGTATCACAGGGCATGGAGCAACTGGTGACAGATAATCTGGCAGCAAAGGATCGCATTTATGATATAATTTCGGTATACTTGGAGAAGATCTGGAAGAGCTTCGATCTTCAGATCTTCTTTTTTGCCTTGCAGGCAGCCAGAAATAATGACATTGACGCATTACTGGAACTTGATCGGTTCTGTTTCGCATCGAAGATTGCTGAAGAGAGCAGAATTTCGACGCAGAAAACGGGTTTCAACCTGGCCAATGCGATGGAGTTCCGGGAACACACGGTAGGAATTTCCTATAAACAGATGATTAAGACAGGAAAAGCCCCCGGGATGTACCCCATCGTACTTGCTCTGGTGGCCAGGGAATTGAACGTCAACGAGCAGGGAGGCCTTTCCCTGATTTACGTAAACCTCATCGAGGTTGTGGCATCACTGGTACGATTGGCGGAGATCGATTACCTCTATGCCCAGGAGATCATGAGCGACCAGATAACCGGCATTGATCTCCCGGTAAAACAATTTCCCGATTTACATCAATCGTGTCCGATCGTTGACATTGCCTCAATGCGACACGAAAAAAATACGCACAGGATGTTTATTAGTTGAAGGAGGAGGAAAAGTGCCACGAACCGTGAGAATCGGTATTGGAGGACCGATCGGGTGCGGGAAAACCGAACTGATCGAAAAACTGGTCCCGAAACTGACCGCGTTAGGCTATAAAGTGGGTATCCTTTCGAATGATGTATATTCGAAGGAAGATGCCCGGAGGATGGCAGTACGGCTGGGAGAAAAAGTGATCGATAAAGACCTTATCGTGGGAATCGAGACCGGACTCTGCCCTCACACCGCCGTTCGCGATGACCCGTCCATGAACGTAAATGCCGCGGACCAGCTGGAAAAGGAACATCCCGAACTGGACCTTATCCTGATCGAATCCGGAGGGGACAATGTAACGCTTACCTTCAGCCCGCGGCTCGCAGATTTCTTTATTTACATGATCGACGTTGCAAGCGGAGACAAGACGATCCGGAAGGGCGGGCTCGGGATTCTAAAAGCCGACTTGTTAATCGTGAACAAGATTGACCTCGCTCCGTATGTGGCAACCACTATCCCGGACTCGACCACAAAGACCGCCAATCTCGACCTTATGCGGGAGGACGCAGAAAAAATGAGACCTGATAAGCCGACAATTTTCCTATCGCTCAAGGAAGAAACCGGAATTGACGAAGTGGTTGACATCATCCGTGAAAAGGCGCTCTTCAGGTGAGCAGGGAGGAGGAAATGACCCGGGACCTGCTAGAGACGTTCTGTGCCCTTCCTTCTGACTTCGCGCTGTATGCGCAGGAACCGCCGCGTCTTGCTGTTGGATCGCCTGGCAAGGTGGGGATCAGTCGTTTGAAGTTCGAGAAGTTCGGCGATAAAACTCACCTGATCGAGTCGTTTAACCAGATGCCGGCTCGTGCCCATCACCCCCTTTACTATGATCCCCACCTGCCGGGGATGCCCTACGTGTTCTTTGTCAATCCTACCGGAGGAATTGTCCAGGGAGACCGTTATACCTATGAATTCCGCCTCGAAGTGGGTGCGGAGGCATTCATTACCGATTCGATGGCCACAAAAATTTATAAAATGGACCGGAACTATGCGAGCAGGCATGCCGAAATATACCTCGGCAAAAACAGCCGCCTGGAATATCTCCCTAAAGATATCATTCCGTTTGCAGAATCCCGCTGGTACCAGAACACGGTCATCCACGCGTCCGATGGCTCGAAAATGCTATTCTCAGAGATATTTTGTCCGGGAAGAATTGCACACGATGAGTACTGGGACTTCAGTGTGTTCGCATCCAAGGTAATGATAGAAAAAGGCGGGGTGCCGATAATGATCGACAGTGCCCTCTATCGGAAAGAGGACAAAAAATACATGAAAACGTTGTTCGGTGACCGGGTCTTCCTGTTGAGCGCCTATTGGTATTCGGAGGGTCTTACCGAGGGAAAGGAACAGATTACGTTTGGAGACATTTACGGCGGGGTCACCGAGATGCCCTATCATAGCGGCATTGTGGTGAAGGCGCTTTCAAATAACCTTGATGAACTCCAGAAATTCCAGATCGATCTTTGGGGCATTTTCAGGAAAGTTGAGGTAGGGACCGAGGCCCCGTTTCTCAGGATATACTAGATTCCTTGAAAACCTCATCTTTCAACAGGTTTCTGTCGATCTTCAGGACGGTTTTGGTTATATGGGTCGCTATCCGGATCGCATGGATCTTGGTAATCAGCGGATCCACGATTCCCTCATCCACCATGGAAATGAAATCCCCTGTATCCATATTCAGGCCTATGCCATCCGGTTTGGATTTCAGTTTTACGGTCATATCGTAGCCGTTATACCCTGAGTTGTCGAGGATCTGCCGTGTGATGCTTTCCAGTCCCTTTATCAGGAGATTGTACCCCACTTTCTGTGACCCCTGTTCTATCATCGATTTCTCCAAAAATCGGGCACTGTTCAGTTCGGCGATCCCACCGCCGGGCACAACTCCGCCTTTGAGGGCGAAATGTACTCCTGAAATCCCGTCGACGCAGGTTCTCATCCGTTCTTTTGATGTTTCTACCGTGGATCCGCCAATAATAAGCGTCGCAACAACACCACTCTGAGGGACGTTAAACATGGTAAGGCCCTTATCCTCTTCAATCTCCATGCTCGCTGAGGTAAAAGACGGGATCTGAGCTCCGGATACGATCTGAGCCCCATAGATGATCGGGGTGGAAAGTGCCCGGGATAAAAGACCGAGCTCTTCGGTGGAGACCCTGATCAGCCCGATTTTTTTTGAAAAAAGTTCCATTTTAAGCACAGGATCAATTTCCGGTGCATTAGTGATGACGACATTGATACCGTGGACTGCCAGTTGCGCGAGAAGCGCTGTTCGCTCCTTGTCGTGTCGTTCATTATCATCGAGCACGGGGCTTCCCGGCAACGGAAATTTCAGGGAATTTTTTATTAGTGTCACTTTCGGCGTGCCAATGTCTCCCATACATGAGAGTTCTTCAGGCAGATGTTCTATAGCAATGCCATTGAGGAAGAGATCGTCTCCCAGACGCCTTAACAGGATGATTCCGTGACGAAGGTCATTGCGGTCTTTCTCCCCGAGCAGCGTGACCGATTTCAGAATCAACCGGGATAACTGCTCCCCGTCAAGTTTAGATGCAGTCGTCGTCTTCAGCACTTTCTGCATGAGGGGATTGTTTAGTGAGTCGATTGGAACCCTTAAATTCTGGAGGTACTGGGTGACGATATCCGCTCCTTCATCCAGTTCCGCAAGTAATCGCGACGGATGGATGCTGTACTCGGAGATTACCCGGAAACCTTCTCTGAGCATCTCGGCGGCCATGATGACCGTTGAGGTCGTGCCGTCACCGACATTGATCTCCTGCTGCTCTGCGATTTCAACAAGCAGTTTGCTCACGGGATGGGAGGTCTTTAGTGAAACAAGAACCGTATAGCCGTCATTGGTGATCACTCGATTTCCGAGTTGGTCAACAAGCAATTTATCCAGTCCCTTTGGTCCGAGAGTAGTCCTGATAACGTCTGCCATGCTAATCGCCGCCATGACATTGCTTGCCAGGGCTGAAGGTTCATGGTGACTCGGCTGCCTGGTATGTACTTGTTCTGTTGGCATGAGACATACATAACACACCTACAAGATATCTCAATTCTGTCGGTGGGGACAGACACCGACAGCAACTATAAGATTTTTTGATCTCCCGTAAGCACTGGTGTTGAAACATGGCATTACCAACGTATATTACAGGAAATCCTACTCTTGATTTCTTGTATATTCTCCTCAATGGGATTTCGGAAGTCCCCCTCATCACAGCACCTCTCACCGGTCTCCTGATTTTGATCGGGACTTTCGTCAATTCAAAAAAGGCCGGAGTCATGATGATCATCTCCAGCCTGGCAGGCGCGGCACTGGGGCTCCTCCTGGGTGCGCCTCTGCACCTGATTACCTTCGGTCTGTTCGGCTACAACAGCGTCCTTACCGGGCTGGCGTTGTGGTCCGGCCCGTTCGTCAAATCAAACAAACTTACATTTGCGCTGTCCGTCTTCGGTGCGGCGATCACCGCGGTCACTTTTATGGCGCTTGACCATGCTCTGGGGGACTGGTTCTCGATAGGAGGAAACGGATGGGCAATTCCTGCTTTCACCGGTCCGTTCATCATCACGACCTGGGTGATTATGTATGCTTCAAAAAGATTCGGGTGGGATGTCTGGCCCCATCCCGACGTACCGGACAGGGCACCGATGTTGATTTCTGTTCATGACATCGCGAGCGGTTTTACTGCTGACCAGCTGATAAAAGACAGTGAGAACCCCATCCAGAAGCCGCTGGAAGGGTTCAAATGGACCCCCTGGGAGTTCATCAAGGCGAGTCTCCGTGGCGTGGCACAGGTGAGTTTTCAGGAGAACTGGGTTACCGGTGTCTTCTGGGTGGTCGGCCTGACCCTGAGCTGGCAGCTCGTTGCAGGAAATGTTTTCACCAACGGATATACTGCCGGATGGGACCCCGCCTCACCCCTGTTCCTCGCCGGAGTGATGGCATTCATCGGCTCGGCCATTGGTGCCGCAGGGGCGATATGGGCAAAGTATCCTGTGGTGGAGATTAAGGCAGGGATCCACGGGTTCAACCAGGTCCTGGTCATGATCGCGCTCACCAGCTTCCTGCCGCTTACCTGGGTGACCTTCCTTTACGCAATACTGGCGACGGTTGCCTGTACTTTCTTCACCATGCCTGCGATGCAGAATTTCTTCGGGCGATGGGGAATACCGCCCCTGACGGGACCCTTCGTATTCACGTCCTGGATCGCACTGCTGGCCCTTCCGATCGCGCTGGGCATTCCTGCCGGAATCGGCTGGGGAAGGCCCTGAACCAATTTTCTAACGGAAGGAGGTAATATATGGTCTATGTCGAAGCAAGCCTGTTTAATAATCTCTGGGTTCTTCTGAGTGGAGCTTTCATATTCATTATGACCATTTCGGTCGGACTTCTGGAGATTGGCGAACTTGGAGTCGAACATAAAAGAAGTATAATAAAAACGATATTTATCGTCTGTCTTGCGTTCGTTGTGATGGGCATAATCGGATTTAATATCGCATTTGCTCCGTGTTTTTATGGCCTGATCGGAAATCCTTTTTATTCAGACGCATTTCTGGGGGGATTCACAGAAGCCGGTCACACCTTGTTGTCCGGGGTCTGGTGGTCAATGGGCCCGGATTACTTTAACACGTATGTGACCCTGCCGACCTATTTCTTCTTCGAGACCGCGTTCGCCTCGGTAACTCTTGCTCTGGTTGGTGTCGTTGCACTTCGTAAAATGAAGATGAGTGCATTTCTCCTCTTCTCCATCGTATATTTCATCATAATCTGGACCCTGCCCGCCGCATGGATATGGAACCCGACAGGATGGCTATTCATCATGGGAATGAGGGATTTTGCCGGGGGGCTGGTAGTGCACGGTGCGGCAGGAGCGGCCGGGCTCGCACTGGTGTTACAGATTTGGCGGGAAGAAAAAACGAGAGGATACCGGAAAAGTCCGAAGGTGCCCATAAACGTACAGCCAGGTTGGATCACCATCGCCATACTCCTGCTCTGGCTCGGGTGGTTCGGGTTTAACCCCGGAAGTACATTGATCTTCGGCTATGAAGCCAGCGTTGTGGTTCTCACGACTTTTATTGCGGCTTCCTCGGCATTGCTGTCCATGATGTTGGTGAAGTACATTATGACCAGGGAGGAACCGAAACTCATCGATGCGGTGAATGGGATCCTCATGGGATTGATCGTCATCACCCCCCTCGCTGGATTCGTGAGCCCGGCTAGCGCGTTTGTCCTCGGACTAATCGCCGGACCGCTATTCGTCTTCGCGAGCCGGCAATTTTCGAAGGTAACCTGGTTCTCCGACCCCGTGGGCTTGTTCCCCGGTCATGCGGCCGGCGGGATCTTCGGGGTAATAATGATCGCATTTTTCACCCAAACGGCATTCGCTGCAGATTCTGGAGGCGGAAATCTGCCCGACGGCCTGTTCTTTGGAGGAGGATACGATGCCGTCCGGCAGCTCGGAATCGAACTGCTGGGTATCATAACGGTTATGATCACCGTCTTTGTCATTTCGTACATTACTATCTGGCTTATTGCAAAAGGTTCGGGAGGAATTTGCACCGATTATCAAAAAGCAGGCATTAGCATGCCCGAAGAAGTGGCATAATACCGAAAATTACCTCTCTTTCTTAAACTGGATGCACATCGGGAGTGCGGACGGATCAGGGTTTATAATTTACGTTGATTGACCGGGTCCGGTCTCGATGCCCACATCTTTTTTTGAAATATCCATTCGTGAGGTTTTCATTCGAAATGATGACGTGAGAGCAGCGATGACGAAAACAATGACTCAGGAATCCGCTTCTCAATATGAATTCTGTCAATTTTTGGGAAGGCGTTGCTCGCTGATCGCACTCTGTTTTAACCGTTTCTTGGATTCATTCGGGGATAGCACTTTGTTCTTCTTTCCCATGATGGACTTTTGATGTTCAAAATGTGTTATTAAAAGATCGATGATTTTTCTGTTGTCGGTCCATAAGAGTTTTTTTTGGTTTCCATTATCAGAAATATCAAATAATGCCTCTTTACGGTCGGAGATCAAATAATGACAGCTATTGTGGTCTTCGGCAGAGGTGATTATATCGACACTATTCCCGGCTGCCACAATCTTTTCCCAGAACAGGTTCACAGCTGGAAACGTCTCCTCTGTTATGCTCCTAAGTATTATATTGCAATGGATGCTCTTCGGTGTAGAGTATTCCAGGTAATCGGGTCTGCTCTGAAAAAACTGAACGTACTCTTTTCCGTCGGAACACGCGATGAGTTCCCTTTCGGTACGGGTCAACATTTCGATGGCTTTCTCTGCGCGAAGACGCTCTGTTACAAACGAGAGCACCGCTTCGTGCTCCTCTTCTTTACGAATTTTTGCTGGTTCCGCCTCCTTTAAGAGGGAATTGGCAATCCCTTCCAATATAGACAGTTCCTTCTCGGACTCTTCTCTTTTCTCTTTTAACAGGGCCGGGATGACCGTTGGAAGAGGGACGGCCTTAAATTTTGCCGGATTCTCAAGTATCCGCTCAACAAGTCCAATATCGCACAGTTTGGGGAGGATCCTGTATACATCTTCACGTCGTACTGTTGAATATTTGGAAATTGGACCAACAGCGGTCGTACCAAGTTTCCGGATTGCAACATACACTTTAACCTGATTGGGTGTGAGGCCAAATTGGGTCAAGGCATCCTTCCATTTTTCGATATCTGCCTCCTTGATTTTAGCCTTGGACATGTATCCTCACCTTTGATCTCGTCACCGAAAATGTAGTACCCCTCATCCTTACATTCAGCGCATGGGAATTCCGAAGAGATGGTATTGAAATTCTGCATCAGAAGACCCTGTCTTCCAAGTGAATTTTAGGTTGATTCATACCCCGGATGTAATATAAATTCATTGTGTAGGTGTTCGACCGCACCTACAGCTATTAAAGGCAATAGGTCGCGTTGCGGGAGCAGGGGGCCTGGAATTGAAAATTGCCGGTATTCGGAATGAAAGCTGATGCGTACCGCTCTCTTCAACCGGATTCCCGGTCAGCAGTAGTACTTGTGAACTTGGGCCCGGATTCTTTTAATAATTCCACTGTAAAGTCAGTGTAAGAACGTATTGGCCAGAGGTGCAGTTTCAAGTTCGTTGTTTGCCTTTCAAGGGCGTTGCGGGAGAGATCATGCTGAAAGATCGACATGTTCAGAAAATCGAACACCAGTCTCTAATATTAGAAGGAATCCTGCCGATCAACAAGTCTCAGATACCATCGGATATTCTTGCAGGCGTCATCCTGGCTGCAGTCTGCATCCCCCAGGCGATAGGATATACCAAAATTGCCGGGATGCCCGTCGTCACGGGTCTTTATACCATTCTTCTTCCTTTGCTGCTGTTCACGATTTTCGGGTCATCACGACATTTGTTTGTAGGCGCCGATTCCGCTACAGCGGCAATTCTCGCCGCGGGACTTGTGGGGATAGCCGTAGCCGGGTCAACGGCATATGTGGGTCTTGCCTCGGCGACAGCCATCGCCACCGGCCTGCTTCTTCTTGTCGCCCGGGTCCTTCGTCTCGGGTTCCTGGCCGATTTTCTCTCACGGACCGTAATCGTTGGTTTTCTTGCCGGGATCGGCATCGATGTCGCCGTCGGTGAAATCGGGGGGATGTTAGGTCTATCGAGCATTTCAGGGCAGAATACCATATTAAAGCTGGTCACAGTAATCCAACAGATTTCTCATTTCAGCCTGATGGCTTTGAGCATCTCAGCAGGCGTCCTCGCGATGATTCTGATATTCCGGTTGATTTCAAGGAAAATCCCCGGAATGCTCGTTGCGGTAGTCAGCATGATAATTTTAAGCTGGGGCCTGAACCTTCAGGAGAAAGGATTAGCCGTTATCGGTCCGATACAGGGGGGCTTACCCTCTCTCAGCCTCCCTTCAATCGAACCTGGAGTTCTCCCCCAGCTCCTTCCCACAGTCTTTGCTCTTTTCATCGTGATTATTGCGCAAAGTGCCGCACTTACCCGTGGATACGCTTCCCGTCACAGGGAAAGTCTGAATGAGAATGGAGACCTGTTGGGGCTTGCAATGGCGAATATTGGTGCGGGGCTGTCAGGGACGTTCGTGGTGAACGGTGGAGCGTCGCAGACCGAGGCTGTCGACCATGCAGGGGCAAAATCCCAGTTAGCCCAGATTGTGACCGTCCTTCTGGTCGTGATCATACTGGTCTATTTCACCGTTCCTCTTTCTTATTTGCCAATCGCCGTTCTTTCTGCAATTGTGTTCGTTATCGGAATCGAACTTATCGATATCGGCAGCCTGAAAGATATTCTTGCGAAAAGTCCTGGTGAATTTTTCCTTGCGCTTGCCACAATAATGGCCGTGGTGTTTGTCGGCGTAGGCGAGGGGATTATTTTTGCAATCATACTGTCACTCTTCTATCACGTGCGGCTCGGATACAAGCCAAAAGATGTACTGATAGTAACGGATGCTTCAGGAAATATCAAAACGCTCCCGATAACAAGTGCAGCCCAAATGCTCCCAGGTCTCATCATTTACCGTTTCAATCACAGCATGTATTATGCAAATGCTGATCATTTCAAAAAGGAAATCCTCGACCTTGTTGAAACAGCACCCACTCCGGTAACCTGGTTCTGTATTGAGTTTACCGCAGTATACGATGTTGATGTTACCGCAGGGGAAACGCTCGAGCAAATCCAGGGAGTACTTGAAAAGAACGGAATACGGCTTGTATTCGCAGAGGTTGGGTCCCATGCCCGAAGTGAACTGGATAGAATGGGTGTCACTGAAAAAGTCGGGAAAGATGCCTATTTCAACAATATTTTCCAGGTTATTGACGTATATCGGAACATGAAAAAAATGTAAAAATTGGACAAAAATGCAATTTGATTGGATAAAGTACTTGAACACCCCTCACATGGCCTCACCCCGCTTTCTTTATCATCCCACACCGCCGGCTCGATATCACACATCGAACACCGGCCGATTGAGACGCTCATTTTTTCCATGTTTGAGGTATCGATCACCCCGGGCAGGGGGAGACGAGGACCGGTCCCGGTCCACTGCTGCGTGGTAGCATTTTTTGCAGATTCGTTGGTCTCCCTGCTCGTTCTTCGGACGGCTTTTTCGCATCGGAGTAAGCTTCTCCACGTAGCGGCTGTCCTTTCGCCCGCACACCCGGCATGGGGCCCGCTCCGGGATATCCCGGAACTTGTAGTCCCGGGCATTGATCCTCCTTCTCTCTCCTTCCGCATCCTTCTGCACGGACCGCGATCCATTCCATCTCGAATCCATTCACGGGTAAACATTCGGCCCATCTTTCGTGGAGATTTTTTCTGCCCTTCTCCACTTCCTGTCTTACTCACACAGGTGCAGGAACACATGCACTCGCCGCTCCACCCAGGTGTGCGTCTTCCTCCCTGCAGGAGGACACACATGTCCTCACACACGTACTGCGTGTACTCACAAGAGATTCATCAGGCATCGGCTCTGGTGTGTTTTCTTCTCCTGCTGCATCTGCGGAAGGATTGAAGGGATCGTCGTCCTGATCCGGGCATCCCTCCTCGATCTACACTACCCCCTGCGATCCATGGCTTGTAGGGTTCCCGATCGAACGCGTAGGCATTGGTCCTCCGCCGCATGGACAGCCCGCATTCCTCCTCGGAGACCACCGTCCGGTCGGTGCAATCGCGGGACACTTCTCGAGCAGCCCCGAATAGGGCATCCCCCGGCTCGTATAACCGTGGACGAGCTTGTGGATATTCCCGTTGCTCCAGCCCGTCGCTCCTCCCCATAGGCCGGGGCCTCCTGGTCCCGGAGGAGGACCCGGGCCAGCACGAGTTCGTCCTGCTCCGGGGAATCGTCGATCCAGCAGGTGAGCATCCGGTTGAAGACCCGGTCGTCCCCCGATGAATCCCTCTTCTCTCCCCCTCCCTGTACGACATATTTAGAATCTCTTCGTTAACCTCCTCCACATCAACAAACTCCTGCGGGCGCTTCACCCCTAATGCCTGGTCATCAATATTGTTGGCCTCCTTGCCGATGTACACCAACGACGTCAGCGGCATTTTTCTGTCCCAAAAAGCCATTATCGCCCTCAAACTCGTACTCTGGATGATCCATATGGTCCATAATTGTCCGGCTCAGCGGCTTCCAGTAATGGACCCTCTGCCTAATGGTGGCCGTTTCTTAGTCGATAAACTGCCGGTGGACGATGGCCTGGGGATGCCTGGTACATGGGGACAGTGGCTTCACAGCCTTCTTATCGTCATCAACAGCCTGAAACCCGACCAGGAAAAAGCTGAATGGCTTACCTGGTGCACCCATTTCTCTCCCTCATTCATCTCCTTGAACCGCCTCAGGACGTTTGGCGTGCTCACCGTCAGCCGGGCAATGGCGTAGCAGCCGCCATACTTCTCCTCAATGCTATTGACCCAGATTTACCGCTAAAAATTATTTGTTAGAGCTGTCAGATCTCCCCGACTATTGACCCGACAAGATCCGCCAATTCTGGAGCAATACCGGTTAAGGTGAGTATATTTCAATTCTGTCGGTGGGGACAGACACTGACAACAACTATAAGATTTTTTGATGTCCTGTAAGCACTGGTGTTGAAACATGGCATTACCAACGTATATTACAGGAAATCCTACTCTTGATTTCTTGTATATTCTCCTCAATGGGATTTCGGAAGTCCCCCTCATCACAGCACCTCTCACCGGTCTCCTGATTTTGATCGGGACTTTCGTCAATTCAAAAAAGGCCGGAGTCATGATGATCATCTCCAGCCTGGCAGGCGCGGCACTGGGGCTCCTCCTGGGTGCGCCTCTGCACCTGATTACCTTCGGTCTGTTCGGCTACAACAGCGTCCTTACCGGGCTGGCGTTGTGGTCCGGCCCGTTCGTCAAATCAAACAAACTTACATTTGCGCTGTCCGTCTTCGGTGCGGCGATCACCGCGGTCACTTTTATGGCGCTTGACCATGCTCTGGGGGACTGGTTCTCGATAGGAGGAAACGGATGGGCAATTCCTGCTTTCACCGGTCCGTTCATCATCACGACCTGGGTGATTATGTATGCTTCAAAAAGATTCGGGTGGGATGTCTGGCCCCATCCCGACGTACCGGACAGGGCACCGATGTTGATTTCTGTTCATGACATCGCGAGCGGTTTTACTGCTGACCAGCTGATAAAAGACAGTGAGAACCCCATCCAGAAGCCGCTGGAAGGGTTCAAATGGACCCCCTGGGAGTTCATCAAGGCGAGTCTCCGTGGCGTGGCACAGGTGAGTTTTCAGGAGAACTGGGTTACCGGTGTCTTCTGGGTGGTCGGCCTGACCCTGAGCTGGCAGCTCGTTGCAGGAAATGTTTTCACCAACGGATATACTGCCGGATGGGACCCCGCCTCACCCCTGTTCCTCGCCGGAGTGATGGCATTCATCGGCTCGGCCATTGGTGCCGCAGGGGCGATATGGGCAAAGTATCCTGTGGTGGAGATTAAGGCAGGGATCCACGGGTTCAACCAGGTCCTGGTCATGATCGCGCTCACCAGCTTCCTGCCGCTTACCTGGGTGACCTTCCTTTACGCAATACTGGCGACGGTTGCCTGTACTTTCTTCACCATGCCTGCGATGCAGAATTTCTTCGGGCGATGGGGAATACCGCCCCTGACGGGACCCTTCGTATTCACGTCCTGGATCGCACTGCTGGCCCTTCCGATCGCGCTGGGCATTCCTGCCGGAATCGGCTGGGGAAGGCCCTGAACCAATTTTCTAACGGAAGGAGGTAATATATGGTCTATGTCGAAGCAAGCCTGTTTAATAATCTCTGGGTTCTTCTGAGTGGAGCTTTCATATTCATTATGACCATTTCGGTCGGATTCTTAGAAATTGGAGAGCTGGGAACAGATTACAAGAGAAGTCTTCAAAAAACAATGTTCATCGTATGCCTGGCTTTTTTTCTGATGGCATTTATCGGTTTCAATATTGCTTTTGCCCCCTGTATTAACGGAGTCATCGGGAATCCATTTTATACCGATCCCTTCCTTGGTGGGTTTTCGGAGGCGAGTCGTGACCTTCTTCACGGAGTCTGGTGGTCCATGGGCCCGGATTATTTCAATACCGACGTGACGCTTTCCACGTATTATTTCTTTGAGACGGCGTTCGCTTCCGTGACTCTTGCACTGGTGGGAGTTATTGCACTTCGTAAAATGAAGATGAGTGCGTTTCTCCTTTTTTCCGTAGCGTACTTCATAATTATTTGGAGCATCCCCGCTGCGTGGATATGGAACCCGACCGGATGGTTGTACTCCCTTGGAATGAGGGATTTTGCCGGGGGATTGGTCGTCCATGGTGCAGCCGGAGCGGCAGGGCTTGCATTGGTTTTTCAACTGTGGCGTGAGGAAAAGGCGAACGGTCTTAAAAAAAGTCCAAGAGTTCCCTTGAATGTACAATCAAGATGGATTACCATCGCGATATTATTACTATGGCTGGGCTGGTTTGGATTTAACCCCGGAAGTACTTTGATCTTCGGGTACGAGGCGAATGTCGTCGTACTGACAACCTTCATAGCTGCCTCTGCCTCGATGGTCTCGACATTGTTTGTGAATTACCTGATAAAGAAGGAAAGCCCGGTTATTTTTGATGCAGTCAATGGAATTCTGATGGGGTTGATTGTGATTACTCCACTCGCAGGATACGTGAGTCCTGCAAGTGCGATGGTTCTCGGTCTTGTGTCAGGCCCACTCTTAATCTTCACTACAAGATTATTTTCGCAAATTCACTGGTTTTCGGATCCCGTTGGCCTGTTCCCCGGGCACACGATAGGCGGGATTTTTGGGGTGATTATGATTGCATTCTTCACCCAGCACGCCTTTGCCGCCGATTCGGGCGCCGGGAATTTGCCAGACGGCCTGTTCTTCGGAGGTGGCTATCAGGCACTGCAACAACTGGGAATTGAATTGCTGGGAATTATGGCAGTGATGATAACTGTCTTTGTAATGTCGTTCATCACAATCTGGGCGATTGCCAAGGGATCAGGAGGTATCTGCACAGATTACCAGAAAGAAGGACTGGTTGAACCATGACGGGGAATGTATTCGCTCTGTCAGTTCCAATTTGGATAAAGGTATACATGATATGACGATGAAGTTAAAGCTCCTGCAGTCAGAAACCCCTTTAAAATCTTTCCGTACCTGGGTCCTCGCCATGCTGGTCGGCATTTTTGCAGGTCTCGGCGCGGTAGTCTTCCGGTTGATGATTGGTTTTTTTCATAATCTTCTTTTATTAGGCCAGTTCTCCTTTCTCTACAACGCCAACCAGCACACACCACCTTCTCCCTGGGGACCGTTCGTTATTCTTGTCCCGGTGATTGGAGCGGCTGCGGTAGTGTTCCTGGTCACCCGGTACGCTCCCGAGGCCAAAGGCCACGGGGTCCCGGAAGTAATTGATGCCCTTTATTATAAGCAGGGGAAAATACGCCTGATTGTTGCCGTGATAAAATCACTTGCATCGGCAATTTGTATCGGTACCGGGGGGCCCATGGGACGCGAAGGACCTATCATCCAGATCGGCGGATCCGTCGCATCTTCACTCTCGCAGGTCCTGAATCTATCCGTCCGGCAGCGTCTCACACTCGTGGCGGCCGGAGCGGCGGGAGGGATTGCTGCTACTTTTAACACTCCGGTTGGCGGCATTCTTTTTGCAGTTGAGCTCATGCTCCTCGAAATATCAGTTGAAACATTGGTCCCGGTCGCTATCGCGGTGGGAACGGCGACGTATATCAGCAGGCTTATCCTTGGGCCGTATCCTTCTTTCATCATACCTTCCCTCGGTACAACCTTCGAGATTGTTGATCCCCGTTTGTTGCTGCTCTATGCTGCGATGGGGATAATCCTGGGTCTGATATCGGCCTTTTACACCTGGTCTCTCTATACCTGGATCGATGTATTCGAAAGACGACTCAGGATGAACTATTGGGTCAGGCATCTTGGCACCATGGCATTGATGGGGGTCGTAATGTACCTGATGATCACCTATACGGGCCATTATTATGTTCAGGGGTTAGGCTACGCGACCATACAGGATATCCTCAATGGAACGCTAACATCTGTTGAATTCCTCATCCTCCTCTTTTTACTCAAACTATGGCTAATGCCAATGACGTTGGGGTCGGGGGCTTCGGGAGGAATCTTTTCCCCTTCGTTATTCATGGGGGCGACTTTGGGGAGCGCTTTTGCACTCATTATGGGAGGTTTTTTCCCCGATATGGGGATAAATCCGGTTGCTTTTGCCGTAGCAGGAATGGCAGGTGTCGTTGGAGGAGCCACAGGTGCGGCTATCACTGCGATTGTGATGCTGTTTGAGATGACGAGAGACTACCATATCATTATCCCACTTACCATTACTGTTGCCATTGCCTACGGGGTTCGCAAGTGGGTCATGCGGGAGAGTATCTATACCATGCACCTCAAGGTGATTGGCCACCCGATTCCCGGTTCCATGGAGGCGTATTTTCCTGAAGGAAAAAAAGTGAAGGCTGTCATGAATTCTGAATACGCATTTGTGCCGGCAGATGGAAATTTCAAGACTACGGTTCCTGAGTCGGGGAATCATCTGCTGGTGGTCAATAAAGAGGTTGTCACCGGTGTAATTACTGCATCACGTGTGCAGAGCTTCATTGGGTCAGAGAATCGTTTTGGTAATCTTGCGGAAAAAGTGATCATAGTTCCTGAAGAACTTCAGCTCTCGGATGTTTTTACCATGCTGCGCAATCAGACCGCAAGAGCCGCCGTAATTGTTCGTGAGCGGAGAGATCAAGCTCCAGATAAGGTTATCGGGATGATTACTATCGATGAAATAGAAGAGATCCTTGCAGAAGAGAGCGATATTTTCAACAAATGAAGTTATGTAATTCATTCCGCAAAAATAAATCCAAAGAAATATTGCACTGTTAAAATGCCATCATCCTGAAAAATGAATATTACCTTCCCCCAATGATCCGTGTATTCACTCTTTTTAACTAAAAGTTAAGGTATCTGAGGTGGTCCAATGCTTTTCAAAGTGTTGCAGTAAAAGATCGATGATCTTTTTATTATCTGTCCAAAGGATGAGTTGTTTCTCGTCACCATTTTCGGATGCATCCAGCAATGCCTCTCTTCTATCCGAAATCAAATAAAAACAAGGCTCCGGGGCATCATTGTATACCTTTATTTCAACAGTATTTCCAAGCGAGAACATATTTTTCGAAATTTTGTCGATTATAGGTAGTAATTCATCTGATACTTCAGCAAAAATTACTCTATGGTTGATGTTTCGGGGGGATGTCTCTTCCAGATAACCCGGTCTGGCAGAAAAAAATTGAGTATAACGTCGGGCGTTGGAAAAGGAAATAAGTTCTTTTTCTGTTCTTTTTACCATTTCAGAAGATTTTTCGGGGCTTATACTATGTGGTAAAACTGAAAGCAGTCCATGATTCTCTTCATCTATCTGAGTTGAAATCGATTCTGATTTGTTTAGGAGATCCTCGGCAATTGTTTCCAGATCTGATAATTTTCTCTCCGATTCCTCTCTTTTAACTCTTAACAATTCAGGAAGGACCGTTTCGAGGGGAACCGCCCTGAATCTTGAAGGGGTTTCCAGGGTTCGTTCTATCAAACCCATCTCGTTGAGTTTAGGGAGAATCCTGTATACGTCTTCACGCCTGACCGATGAAAAATTTGCGACCGGACTGACCGTCGTGGTTCCCAGATACCTTATTGCAACGTACACCTTTGCCTGATTGGTGGTGAGCCCGAACTGGGTCATTGCGTCTATCCATTTTTGGAATGTTTCCTCATCAATTTGGGGTTTTAGCATCGATATTCTCCGCTATTGCATAATTTTAGGAAGTCCCAATTGAATCATTCTCTCCGAACTATTGGATCAAATCCCCCAGAGAACAAATCCAAAATGCCTCATATGGGTAGAATTTTCTTGATTACACATACTTAATGTTTGTATAAATTAATTGTGTAGATGTGAGCTTACACCTACAACTGAGACGCGATTCGAAAGAATAATTTCCAGGGATCCTTTAAAATTGAAATAGCGATAGATTTTAAATTTATTTAATAAAAAACGCTTAATTTTTAATTCTCTCCCTAGTATCACGAGATTCTCTAAATAACGGCCATCCAATCCGGATAAAATCTTTTTTTATATCTCGTACCCGAGTCACTGCTGGATAGTATAGTTCAATGGAGAAAATCCAAAATTCTAACCTCTTTGGGAAAATGCGAGATAATTTCCAATCTTTCCAGGAGGAGCCATATTGACTGATTCCAAAATCAGTGATGAAAGACATCATTTCCCCCTCTTCGAAGGAATTTTTCCCGTTAATCGGCCACAATTACTTACCTATGTCGTTGCGGGCATGGTCCTGGCTGCAGTCTGCATCCCCCAGGCCATCGGGTATACAAAAATTGCGGGCATGCCTGTCATCACTGGTCTGTATACAATTCTTCTCCCTTTGTTGTTGTTTGCCACTTTCGGGTCATCGCGACATTCGTTTGTCGGCGCCGATTCTGCCACGGCGGCAATTCTGGCCGCAGGACTTGCCGGCATCGCCGTGGCGGCATCATCGGATTATGTCGGTCTTGCCTCATTCCTCGCCCTCGTCACCGGCATTCTGCTTCTTGGTGCCCGGCTGCTTCGCCTGGGCTTTTTAGCGGATTTTCTGTCTCGTACGGTCATTATAGGATTTCTTACCGGTATCGGTATCGATATCGGTATCGATATCGCCGTCGGTGAATTAGCAGGGATGGCCGGCCTTGCGGGTGGAGGGCAGAATACGATCTTAAAAATGAGGTCGTCCCAAATTTATAAGTCACTGTAGATGAGCATGTCCCAAAAGTGTCCGGTGCTATTTGGATCGAAGCACTTTCACGTAATCAATCCGGGGAAAAGAGTTGCACCATAGGCCAGACCGCGAGCACGACCAATCCTCGGCCTCTTGCATCGGGGAGAGGGGGCGGATATGGATTGATCTCCTGGCAACAGAGATCGGGTCTCGATTCTCCGCCGGATGGAGTTCTCGGCGTACTCGGGTTTGATGAGGTGGAACAGGCAGTCGTGCCGGGTTGGTGCAGCCGGGGGTGCCGAGGGCCTCACCTTTGCGGTTATATGCGCAGGAGGCAAAGACGGGTCAGGGCATATGACCTCAGAACAGTATGCTGCTATGGGGATTCGAACCCCAGTCGTCGGCGTGAAAGGCCGACATGATTG
>JAENZA010000016.1 GCA_016841485.1 Methanobacteriota archaeon | reverse complement strand
CTCTCTGTCATTCAGGGTCCGGAGGCGTGACGGTTGTATCATTGCTCCCTTGTAGGATGCAATCCTGTATAAGTATGAAACCTAATTAGGCCCCCCGACACACTTTATATGGACTGCCGCCGGGACCCACCGGCGGCCACAGGTGCAGACAAAATGAATACAGGACGAATGAAGATGGACTGGGCACGGCAGTACATGCCGGTGCTCGGAGCAATCAGGGAGCGGTTCGAGGCACAGCGCCCCCTGGAAGGAGTGATAATCGGGATGGCACTGCACGTCGAGGCAAAGACGGCGGTGCTGGTGGAGACCCTTGCGGCGGGCGGCGCCGAGGTGCACATCACCGGCTGCAACCCCCTCTCCACCCAGGACGATGTCGCCGAAGCCCTGAACGATGTTGCCGGCGTCCACTGCTACGCACAGCGTGCCTGTGCGGTTGATGACTACTATGCGGCAATCGACAAGGTGCTCGACGCTCATCCCACCGTCACCATCGACGACGGGATGGACCTCATCCACCGTCTCCATACCGAACGGCGCGACCTCCTGGAGGGAATTGTCGGCGGATGCGAGGAGACGACGACCGGCATTCACCGCCTCCGCTCGATGGCGGCAGACGGCAAGCTTGAATTCCCGGTCATCGCCGTCAATGACACCCCCATGAAGCGGTTCTTTGACAATGTGCACGGGACGGGAGAAAGTGCCCTTGCATCGATCATGATCACCACCAACTCCCTCATCGGCGGAAAGGCCTTCGTGGTCGCCGGGTACGGCTACTGCGGCAGGGGCCTTGCACGCATGGCGCACGGACTGGGTGCACGGGTCATCGTCACCGAAGTGGACCCCCGGCGGGCCCTCGAGGCGCACATGGACGGCTACAACGTCATGCCCATGGAAGACGCCGCCCGTGAAGGGGATATCTTTGTAACCACCACCGGCAACACCTCCATCCTGACCGGAGCGCACTTCCCCCTGATGAAGGATGGTGCCATTCTTTCCAATGCAGGCCATTTCAATGTGGAGATCGATATCCCCTGGCTCGAAGAGCACGCGAGTGCCCATGAACAACGCGACGGCATCGATACCTACGTGATCAACAGCAGGCGGATCAATGTCCTAGCCGAAGGAAGGCTGGTCAACCTTGCAACCCCCAAGGGAATGGGCCATCCGATTGAGGTGATGGACCTCTCCTTTGCCCTCCAGGCACTCTGCACAGAATATATCCACAAGATCGGTGGAGACCTCGCAGGCGGAGTCTACGAAGTGCCCGAAGCAATCGATACCACCGTTGCCTCCATCAAACTCAGGTCCCTCGGCATCAGCATCGACACCCTGACCGACGAACAGTGCACCTATATGAACAGCTGGGATATCGGCACGTAATCCCCACCTCTTTTTCTACACGTCCACTCGCGGCCGTACGGCCACCCTGAGATCAATCCTCTCTCTTCAGCCGTACGAGATGGTCACGGTCGGCGAAGAGATATTCCTGGGCATACCCTGCATATCGCCCGAAATGACGTCTTCCGAACCGCCGGATGGTCTCATATTCCTTCGGGGTGAGTGTTTTGGCGGGCGAGCCGACCCCGTAGCAGGTCTGCACGATCGCCCGCACCCAGACATCGACCGGGAAGGACTCGTACATCTCAAACCCGAAGAGGAGGATACAGTCGGCGACCTTCGGCCCCACCCCGGGAAACTGCATGATCTCCCGGCGGGCGTCTTCATAGTCCATCTCCCGGATCCGTTCGTCCCAGCAAGGATCCATGGTGACGGCTTCGGCGGTCCGGTGAATGTATCCCGCCCGGTACCCGAATGCACAGGCTTTCTTCTCTTCCAGCGGAAGGGACGCGACCGCACCTGCATCCGGGAAGGAATGAGCCGTCCCTGCAGGCCCGCGAATTTCGTCACCGGTCCGTGCGCAGAGATTGTGTAGCATCCGCTGGATATGGGGGATGGAGGTGTTCTGCGCACAGAGATAGGACACCAGGCACTCCCACGGGTCCTGCCTGACAATCCGAAGCCCCCGGTGGCGACGGATTGCCGCTGCCAGGTACGGATCATCGCCGGTGGTCAGGAGGACATTTTCCAGGTCGATGTCAAGGGCAAAATACCGGACAAGGGACGCCTCACTGCATCCCGTATAGGTAAGGAGGGGGCCCGCCTGCCGAACTGCCACCGGCTTGTTCTCAATGGTTCCGCGCCATATCCCATTTGCACGGTGCCACCGGAATACCTGCCCGCAGGAGAGCGTGGGGTCAAGGTCAAAGTGCTGGTCAGGAGAAAGCCGGTAGCTCAGAGGAAGGGGCGGACAGAAATCTGCTTCGGGCACCACGTGTTCAGACGTTACCCGCGGTACGGTTCAATGATTGCGATCGATGCAACCCACCTGCGAAAAAAAGAGACAGGCATCTCATATCCGAAAGATGCTGTTGTTGAGATCCCTGAGGTTTGCCGAGACCCGGCTGAGTTCATCGACATGGGAACGGAGAATGACGGAGACATCCTGAAGGTCCATCTCATCGCGCTCGATAGAGGTGACCATCCCTTCGAGGCTGGTCCTGACCAGTTCGACAGGATTTTCCAGTTTGTTCGTCACCGCAGAGAGATAGGCAAGCTTCTCGGCCTCTGCCTTGAGGGCCCTGTGCTTGTAGACCGCCGTCTCGATAGAGGTATAGAGTTCGCGGGGCCGGATAGGTTTGATCAGGTACCCAAACGGATTGGTCTTAATTGCCCGGGAAAGGGTCGTATCGTCCGAATAGGCCGTGAGAAATATCACCGGAATATCCAGCCGCCGGCAGATCCTGTTCGCCGCTTCGATGCCGTCCATCTCACCGTCGAGACGAATGTCAACAAGGGCAAGGTCAGGCTCTTTTTCAATTGCCAGACGAATGGCATCCGCGCCGTTCGTTGCACGTCCGGCAATCGTATACCCAAAATCACGAAGAGAGTCCTCCAGTGCCATCGCGATGATGACTTCATCCTCGACGATGAGAATGCTCCTGTCCGTCAGGTCGTCCCCCGAACCCGTACCGTTCATCACCATTCCTTGGACCCAATCCCTACATAAAGGTACGTCAGTTTGCTTTGGACCGGAAAGGGAAGGAAGGGATGAGAAAGGAAGGGACCGATTTCTTCATAAATACCGGATATTGACGGATATCGGGTTTTTTCAAGGGTTTCATCAAGGTTTTTTCCCATAATAAGGATTTCACCATAGAGACCTGCACGTGCAAACACCTGCCGTTTGTGCCCTTCAATGGCGACCGGCATCGTTCATACAGCCTGATGGCCATGACTTTTGCCTGCGCGACCTGACATTCGATGCGGACCAGGCCCCGTTCCTCTGCAATGTTCTCGACGACCGCCATTGCGATCAACCCGATACCCTGCCACCACCATAAGGTCCCTATCAGGAAAACCCTCCCGGCCGGACGGGCGTGGAGATAATATCCGAATACTCGTCCAGGGTCAGAACCATCGGCGTATAGGATTCACCCTGCACTTCGAGGTTTCGTACAAAGGCACGCAGGTGGTTTTCCGACCCCCGCATAAGGTTCTCATAGACATAGCGGATATCCGCCTTGTCCGTACGGGCCAGTGCATCCCGCAGGTCCACGATATCCGTCTCTTCTACCAGGGCAGCGGCACGAAGGGCGTCTTCGGGGGACTTAAGACCGTCTTCTACCAGACGGTCGTAGAGGTCCTGCAGTTCAGGATGGTCAAACACCCCGGCCGGAGTGTTCTCCGCCGATGCCAGTCCGTACCGGTCGATGAGGAACGTTACACTGTCCATATGCGTCTGTTCCGCATTCCCGATGTTCCTGAAGACCTGCATGCCCCATGCCTCATAGAAGACCCCGTAGACGTCACGGGCAAGTTTTTCCTCTTCCTGGAGATAGAGGAGGTCCTTCTCCTCCGCTGCCGCCAGGGTGCCTTCAGGGTAGGACGCCAGTTTCGTCTCCAGGTCTCCGGTATCCAAAACAGTTGCATAGGACTCCTCACCAGGGGTGACGGTCGGCTGGACGGGACCCTGCTGATCAGTGGTACAGCCGGTGCTCGTCACCAGCAAAAGGACGCAGACCACGAACGCTGCACTGCCGGATAGGGACTTCATCTTCATCGGATGCCGTTGTGCATGGGAGAGGCGATAAGCCTTTTGGCGGCAGGGATAGCAGGAAATGTATCAGAACCAGGGAACGAACCATCGCAGTGATTTCGGGATGGAATGACGGTGGGCAAAGAAGAGATGTTAATATTGAAAATTCTATCACCTGCCTCCCTCCGATTCCAATTTCCGGCCGCCGGGTTCCCATACCTTTTTTAATTCCGAGCGACAGTATCCACCATTTCAGGAGGGAGAACATTATGGCAACAGTTACACGAAAAATGGTGGAAGATGCCGGTGTAGATGTGGATCACCTTGTCGATCTGCTGGTAAAAAATGCAGCAGCGGAGCTTACGACCTTCTACTATTACACGATTCTCAGGGTCAACCTGATCGGCCTTGAGGGAGAAACCGTTAAAGAGATCGCCGAAACGGCACGAATCGAGGACCGGAATCATTTCGAGGCACTCGTGCCACGAATCTATGAACTGGGGGGAAAACTCCCCGCTGATATGGTCGAATTCCACAACATCTCCGGCTGCCCGCCAGCGTCTCTTCCCGCGGACCCGACCGATGTGACGGCGATGATCAAGGTGCTTCTCCAGGCGGAGCAATGTGCGGTCCGCCAGTACACCAATATCTGCAACCTGACCGCGGGCAAGGACCACCGGACCTATGATCTTGCGCTCTCGATTCTTCACGAAGAGATTGAGCACGAATCATGGTTCTCGGAATTCCTTGGCGAAGGACCGTCGGGCCATTTCCTCAGGCGTGGGGAGACGTCACCGTTCGTCTCAAAGTTCCTGCGCTAGGGAGGGGGAACCCCTCTCCTCTGGCGAACCGGACGGATGAGCAGGATAGCTCTGGATTTTGAATTGAAACCTCAAATGGGGGTAGTATGTGCGGGCGGCATTCACGTCCAGACCTGTATGCCATCCCGCCGGGTGAATCACAATGTGGGAATTCTTCCTCAATCTCAATCATGTGGCGCAGGCGCTTCTGGCAGGTCTCTTTACCTGGGGGATGACGGCGCTCGGGGCGGCGACGGTCTTTCTCACACGGGAGGTGAACCGGAAATTCCTCGATGTGATGCTCGGGTTCGCCGGCGGGGTCATGATCGCGGCGAGTTTCTGGTCCCTCCTGCTCCCCGCCATTGAACTTTCGGCGGGCGGACCTCTCCCGGAATGGCTCCCTGCCGCCATCGGATTCATCCTGGGTGGCGTGGCACTCGGCGCCCTCGATAAGATTCTCCCGCACCTGCACATAGGGTTTGCCGATGAAGAGGCCGAAGGGATCTCGACATCCTGGCACCGGAGCACCCTTCTCATCCTTGCCATCACAATGCACAACGTCCCCGAAGGGCTTGCTGTTGGCGTGGCATTCGGGGCCCTTGCCGCCGGCTACCCCGTTGAGACCCTCGCGGCGGCCGTCGCCCTTGCCATCGGTATCGGCATCCAGAACTTCCCCGAGGGGATGGCCATATCGATGCCACTTCGGCGGGAGGGATTCTCCTCACTGCGAAGCTTCTGGTACGGGCAGCTCTCCGGCCTCGTCGAACCGGTGGCGGCCGTCATCGGAGCCGCAGCGGTGATCATCGCCAAACCCATCCTCCCCTATGCCCTGGCCTTTGCCGCAGGCGCGATGATCTTCGTCGTCATCGAGGAGGTCGTCCCGGAGTCGCAGCTGAACGGGAATGCGGATGCCGCCACCTTCGGGGCGATGCTCGGGTTTGTGGTGATGATGATCCTGGATGTGGGGCTCGGGTGACATGCTCTTGCGAAATCCACACCATCCACGCATAAGATAGCATGATTGACGAATATCCGGCTTTCATGAGGGTCAAGCCCGATGTTTCGAGAAGGGACCTGCCCTGAGCCAAACAGGCAAGGGTCTGATGTTTCCTCTGCGCCCAAGGACTTTTTACCCACTACAACGGATAGTCCATTGAATGGACGTCATCCTCCAGATTCTCCTCCTGCTCATCTGTGCAAAGCTCTTCGGCGAGCTGGTGGAGCGGGCCGGGTACCCGGCACTCATCGGCGAGGTTGCCGCAGGCATTCTCCTCGGCCCCACGCTCCTCGGGTGGGTGACGACCAATGAGACAATCGAGATCTTTGCCGACATCGGCATCATCGCTCTCCTCTTCATCAGCGGTGCAGAGATGAACCTGAAATCCTTTCTGGAGAGGCGAAATGTCGCGGTCTCAACGGCTGTTGCAGGCGTTCTCGTCCCCTTTGCAGGCGGGGCGCTGCTGGGATACCTTCTGGACTTCTCCCAGGCTGAAACCCTCTTTCTCGCGATTGCGCTCTCCATCACCTCCATCGGGGTCTCCGTCCGGATTCTCGTGGATTACAAACAGCTGAACACCATCGTCGGGACCGCCATCGTGAGCGCTGCCGTCCTTGACGACATCATCGGCATCTTTCTGCTTGGCATCCTCTCCGCGGTTGCAATGACCGGAACCACCCTTGCAGGAGACTCCATTTCTATGGGTCTTCTGATAGCCATCGTGTTTCTGGTGCTCTTCGTCCTCATCGCACCACGGGCGCTTCGATGGTTCTTCGACCTGGCACGAAAGACCGAGACGCATGAGATGGTCTATTCGGTAGCCATCATCCTCGCCCTTGCGAGTGCCTGGCTCTCCCAGACGGCTGGTCTGCACTACTCCATCGGTGCGTTTATCGCAGGACTTATTCTTGGAGAGCAGATCCGAAGAGACCGCCTCCTCTTCGACAGCCTGATGGACTTCGGGTTCGGGTTCTTTGTGACGATCTTCTTCGCATCGATCGGTCTCCTCTTCAGTTTCACGCTGGAGACATTCCTCTCCCCCTACATCATCCCCCTCATACTGGTGGCGATAGCAGGCAAGATCATCGGCGGGTATATCGGTTCCATCCATTTCCTCACCAGGGCGGAGGCACTCCTCGTCGGCCTGGGGATGACGCCGCGGGGGGAGATCGCCCTCGTCGTCGCCAAGGTCGCCCTCGTCGGTGGCATTATCGGCAGTGCCCTCTTCTCCGCGGTGACCGTGATGGTTATTGTAACCATCATCATCACCCCTCTTCTGATGAAACAGGGGTTTATCCGTGCACAAATTACTGAAAAGGAATCATCCTGAGATAATTCTTCAATTCAAGAAAGGAGAGACCCTGACACTCTCTCCCCTGCACCGATGAAGGAAGTTCATACCTTCCTGAGAGGAAAGGAGGATTACAACTGACCTTCACGGACAAGGAACGCAACAATGTCGCACATCTCCACAAGACCCAGGGCAATGCCGTCATCGTTTACCACGATCACATCGGGATGCCGGTTCTTCTCCATTGCAAGAAGGGTCTCTGCAAGGGTCGCATAATCCGGTACCGTCACATGGCTCCGGGTCATCAGGTCCCCGGCATGCAGTGCCGCACTCTTGTGAATACACTCGAGACATCCCAGTTTACGCCTGCTCCGGATACCCATCCCCGGCGTAATGCCGGAGAGGAGATCCATACGGGTGATGATCCCCTGAAACCGGCCATCCCCGTCACATACGATGATATCGACACACCCCCTTCCCGTAAATGAGCGGTAGATGTCTGCAACCGGCGTCTCTTGGTGTACACGGGGAAAATCCGTCTGCATGATCTCGGTGATCGGGGTATCTTCAGGGTCTGGTTTATCCACTCCTCAGCTCTCTCCTCTCCATATCATGTGGATACTGTGTGATCTGCACCGCAGGAGATATAAATAGCGCCCGTAATTACCGGAGACACAGCTATAAGAACAGATCTTTGCCGGGGCCCGGTATGGAGAGTGCTGTTCAATGAAAAAAATGATAGATCCTGAATGAGGACAGGGATTTCTTCTGCAGTCAGACTTATTTTTCATCCTTTGCCTTGTCGGCAAGTCTTGCAATCCAGATCGTCACAATGACCGCGATGATGGTGACGATGACAGCATATGAGAGCATTGCCGGGATATTTTCCGCTTCCCCGAATATTGATTTAAAGATTGCCTGAATCGCTCCGTTCCATGCAAGAGCGGCAACCAGACCGAAGGCAACGGTCAGCAGCGCCGCAATCTTTTCGATGACTTCTCCTTTGAATGCCATGGCTTAGCCATTCAGTCAGGCAGTATATATACTTTAGGTTCGACATGGCAGCGAACGATAATTTACATACGGACAATTTATCCTTCCCGTTCTCCAGGGATTTTTTTCATCCCCACATCCCTCTCCATTGCAAAAGAGCCGGTAATGGCATCGCGGTCTTTCTCTTCGCGATGCCCCTCATGATCCTCGAACTTGCGATGGGCCGGCATTTCCGGGCGATGGTGGTAAAGCGCTGTGGAATCTGACCGGCAGACCTATCCCCTACGGACGGGTAAGCTTGATGAGAAGGCCCAGCCCTGCAAACACGAGGGCGATTGCACCACCCATGGCAAGAATGGTCCAACTCCCGTCCCACACGGCAGTATAGCCGAGGAAGATGACAGCAATCAATACAACGACAACCTCGAGGATCAACGATTTCAACGATTCCAGGCTTGACAGATCCAGCCATTTCGGAACATTCAGGTCAGTGCCGAAGAACAGGGTGAACAAACCGACACCGATGATGAGCATGACCGTGCCGAAGAGGAACAGGTCAATAACCTCAATAAACGCTATAATGAATTCTTTTGCTCCCTCTTCGGTAAACTGTGCAGCCAGGAATGCATCATATGAGGAATAAACGACCGTGATCAGACCGAAAATCATGGCAGAAATCGAAGCGATGATGGATCCGATAATGCCGGCGCCCAGGAAAAATTTGCCAACCATTATTGAAGACTTATAAAATGCTATTAATATATCTCCGCGTTCACCGACCATGAGACCAACCTTTTCCAATGCATACTATCATTTATTCTTCTTAAAGATGCCGTCGGGGATCTTCTTCATGTCTGGCAGGTCGAATGTGGACAGTCCGGCCTATCGAGCGTGCTTTTTCAACCCCCCGGTTCCTGATCCGCACTCCCACGCGTGAACGAAAGTCAGCGAAGGCATCTCACCCATGGCTCCCACGCAAACGACGGTCAGGCAGAAATCCCCCAACGACATTACCTCGGGCATTCAGGAGGGATTCTCTGTGGAACAATGGTCGTCCAGGATGGGATTTTTACTGGCAGCGATTGGAACAGCCGTCGGTATCGGCAATATCTGGCGGTTCTCCGCCGTGGTCGGGCAGAACGGCGGCGGGGTCTATCTCATTCCATATTTTATTGCGGTCTTTCTCTTCGCGATGCCGCTTATGATCCTCGAACTTGCGATGGGCCGGCACTTCCGGGCGACGGTGGTCTCGGCCTTCAGGAGTGGGCGGCCACGGTTTGACGTGATCGGCTGGCTGCTCTGCGCCATCATCTTCATCATTCTCAGTTACTATCTCGTTATCACCGGCTGGACGCTGGAGTATGCACTGTTCTCCGCCACCGGTTCGGTGACGATCTTTGCCAGGTTCACGTCAACTTACGAACCGGTACTCTTCTTCGTCCTCGCAACCCTTGCAACCGGCATCGTCGTATCCATCGGTGTCCAGAAGGGAATTGAGAAAATTTCCATGGTGATGGTCCCATTCTGCATCATCATCCTTCTTGTGATGGCAATCATAGGGACCACACTTCCCGGATTTGGAGACGGAATGCGCTACTTCCTTACCCCGGACTTTACCGTCCTTACAAATCCTTTGATCTGGAGTGCGGCCTTTGGCCAGGCATTCTTCTCCCTCTCCGTCGGCCAGGGAATCCTCCTCACCTACGGGGCATATTCCCGGGGGATGTACGAATGTATCCATCCGCCCTCATCATCACCGTTGCCGACCTCTGTGTGGCGCTCCTTGCCGGAACCGTCATCTTTCCCATCGTCTTTTCCTTCGGATTCGCCCCCACCATCGGCTCAGAACTCGCCTTTTCCACCCTTCCGAGGGCGTTTTCCCAGATGCCCGGCGGCCAGCTCTTCGCCGTTGCCTTCTTCGTCGTGCTCTTCTTTGCGGCACTTACCTCGGCCGTCTCCATGCTGGAAGTCAACGTCGCCGCAGTCCGGGAAGCACTTGGGTGGACACGTCGCCGCACCACGCTCCTTCTTACGGCGGGTATTCTCGCAGTCGGCCTCCCTTCGGCGCTCAGCTACAGTGGGGCACACCTTATCTTCACCGGCGTCCGGGTGCTCGATTACCTGGATGAGACCGTAGGAACCCTCGGGATTCCCATCGGCGCCCTCCTGATGTCGGTGGTGTTCACCTGGTTTTTGGAGAGGAGTGTGCTCGAATCCCAGATAGACGCGGACGGACGGGTAACGGCAATCGTCCTTTTCCTCTGCAAATACGTCATCCCCGCAGTCCTGATCATCACCACCGCCTTCCGGCTGCTTTCGGGCGTGGATTTCCCCGGAACACGCTTCATCCCGGGAGCGGAGGTCATCGGCACACCTGCCCAGGCGGCAGGGATTGCCGTCATCCTGACCCTCCTCCTGATAAATATCCTCGTCATCTGCCGGGTGTGGGGGTGCAGACTCCCCCGCCGGCTAAGGAGAAGCTAACGCCACCCATTCATCATATCAGGGGAACGCATGCCGAACAATTGCGTACATTATTACTATCCCCCGGACGGGGTTCATGCCTAAGGTCCGAATTTTTACCATAAAAGAGAAAATTAATATTATTTTTTTACAGGAATCAGATCATCAGTGAGAGCCCTGCCATGGAGATGTAATATTTTTAGTCATTCACCATCAACGGTGTATTAAATAAAAAAATGGTTCCGGACCATATTCATTGATCTCCCTCATCGGCCTGGTATTGACCCTTTTCCAACAGCTGGTCCAGCTTTTCGACGCGGATTGTGATCTCTGTTTCGATCTTCTCCCGATCGCGTATCAGCTGCTTCAGTTCCGCGATATACCTGGCCGCCCGATCACCTTCCACCGGAGGTTCTTCCGGAGATTCATCCTCTCCTTCCGGGGGGGCGAGCAGTTTGCTTGATATTAGGCCGGCAAACGTCGCAAAGACCGCTACCCCCGTGGTCAGCACAAGAATTCCCACCAACCGGCCCGTTGTCGTCACGGGATACCGATCTCCGTAGCCGACCGTGGTGATGGAGACATACGCCCACCATATCGCATCGGTGGCGGTGATGATATTCGCAGACGCTGACGCATGTTCCGCCTGCAGCACTAAAAACGCCCCTGATTCGATGATCAGGATTACCATTAGCACCAGTATATACAATGCTGATTGGGCCCGGTTCCTGGAAAGGTACGTTGCGATATACCCTGCCCCATACGTATGGACAACCCGGTATGCCTTGTATATCCGAAACAGCCTGAAGATGCGGAACATCGGCAGGATGGCCAGCAGATCGGCCCAGCCATACCCGCGAATGAAATACGATGAACGGGAAGGTGCCGTGGCCAATCTGAGACCGAAGTCGTAGATGAAGAGCAGGGTGAGAACGGCGTTGATGATGTAGATAACATTGACTGCATCCAGAACAACTCCCGGGATATAGGAGAGAACCATATTGAAAACCGAAAGTATCGAAATGGCAGCGATGAATATTTCATATCCGAAATCCAGTTGCTCTCTGCGCCTGATATGTATCATTGGAATTCACTCGAAGAGAAAATCGGCTCATACCATATTAAGGCTGTTACTTCCGGGGATCAAGCTCTCCCGGCCGGGATTACCGGGAGGGGTCGGTCGTGGGAGAGTAATTATGAGCGGATGGGAAAAAGTGGAAAAAATCTCAGGTCTGATACCCCCGGGCGGATTCGAACCGCCGTAACCGGCTCCAAAGGCCGGTATGATTGACCACTACACCACGGGGGTCCACAGGCAATTTCCGGGACGGGAATGACCGTAAGTCCCAAACTGCACTATAGATATGCCTCACGCAGATTTATTGCTTCGGTCGCATGCCCGAAAAAAAGATCCCGGGATGACCATGCCCGGTATCAGATCCGATATCGCTGCCGTCAGACAATCTTGACCTGCACCCGGACGTCATCTCCGCCGAGTTTCATATTCGAAAATTCTACTCCCACCGTTGTCGATTCTCCCGGTTCTATCCGTCCGACCTCGACGACCTTTGAGGCAAGCTGATGGGGACTGTTCGTCGGGCCGTCGACGACGGTGACATTGAGTTTCAGCCCTGAAACAGCCATATACCCGTCATTCGTGACCTTAATCGTGTAGAGGGCATAATTGGTCATCGGCCGTTCATCGATCACCTCGACCGATATCGTCTCCTCCGATACAGGGGCCGTACATCCTGCACAACAGAGAAGAACTATAAGGGAAAACCCTGCCAGCACCACTGCAATTGTCATACCGCTTCCCATGTCCCTGTCACACCATTTTCGCATTCCCGCAGGTCTTTGCCGGAGTCTGGATCTGTCATTCATCAAAAACACCCCACTCTTATTCTGATTGGGGAATTCATAGGCAATAAATTCATAGGAATCTGAAACGGACGGAAATATACCGGTGCGCCGCCGTGCTAAGGGTGGTGCACCTGTACGCAGGCGCGTGCACCATATATTTAATACTATTTTTCCCGGCACGTTGGTTTGAATAGTCTTAAGCCCGAGATATTCAATAAGGGAACACAATGTCCGCAACCATAACCGAAAAAATCTTCTCAGGCCGGTGCGCCCGGGAAGTCTGCGCCGGGGATGTGATGATGGCACCCGTCGATGCCGCGATGATCCATGATATCACCGGACCCCTCGCCATTGACAAATTCGTGGAGATGGGAGGAAAGAGAGTCTTTGACCCTGCAAAAGTCATCCTTCTCTTCGACCACCAGGTCCCGGCCGACTCCATTCCGGCGGCGCAAAACCATGTCATGATGCGGCGGTTTGCAGAGGAACAGGGCATCCTCAATTATGACGTTCATGAAGGTGTCTGCCACCAGGTTGCTGTTGAAAAGGGCCGCGTCCTGCCGGGAGACATCGTAGTCGGGTCGGATTCCCACACCTGCACCTACGGTGCCGTAGGCGCCTTTGCGACCGGCATCGGGTCGACGGACATGGGCTTTGCCCTCCGGTTCGGCGCCCTCTACTTCCGTATTCCCGAGAGTATCCGGGCAGAGGTGAACGGGACATTTGCCCCCCGTGTCGGTGCAAAGGACCTGGTCCTCTCCATCATCGGCGACCTCGGGGCCGACGGAGCGACCTACAGGGCGGTGGAGTTCACCGGCCCCGCGATGGAGGTGATGGACATGCCGGGCAGGATGACCTGCTGCAACATGGCAATCGAGATGGGAGGCAAGGCAGGGATCGTTCCCCCTGACGAGACGACCCGTGCCTATCTTGCGGCAATCGGCGCCCGCACGACCCGGCAGAAGGAAAATATAACCCCCGACGACGATGCCGTCTACGCTGCCTGGAAGGATTATGAAGTCACCGACCTTGCACCGAAGGTCGCCGTCCCCCACAATGTGGACAACGTGGTCGATGTCACCGCGGTTGCCGGAACAGAGGTAAACCAGGTCTTCATCGGATCATGTACCAACGGCAGGTACGAGGACTTTATGGAGGCGGCTGAGGTGCTCGGAGACCAAAGCTTTTCCCCGGACATCCGGGTGATCATCGTGCCAGCATCACGATCTGAATACCTCAAAACCCTTCGTGCGGGACTCATCGAACGTTTCGTCGAGGCTGGGGCCATCGTCGAAGGGCCCTCCTGCGGCCCGTGCATGGGTGGTGCCTTCGGCCTTTTAGCACCCGGCGAGGTTTCGCTTTCTACCTCGAACCGCAACTTCCGGGGCAGGCAGGGAAGCACGGAGGCGGAGGTCTACCTCTGTTCCCCGGCAACCGCGGCGGCTAGTGCGATATCAGGCGTCATCACCGACCCGCGGGAGGTGGCCTGAGATGCGGGTCTGGAAATTCGGCGATGACGTCGACACGGACGCGATCATCCCGGGCAGGTTTCTGACCATCTACGACCCTGCCGAACTTGCGACCCACGCCTTTGAAGGGACACGGGACGACTTCGCACCCGAGGCAGAGGAAGGGGACATCATCGTCGGCGGCAGAAATTTCGGCTGCGGCTCCTCCCGCGAGCACGCCCCGCTTGCGATCAAAGGGGCTGGCATTACCGTCGTCATCGCACGGTCCTTCGCCCGGATCTTCTACCGCAACTGCATCAACACCGGGGTCCTGCCCGTCATCTGCCCGGACGCGGAGACCATCCGCGAAGGCGACACTGTCGAGGTCTTTCCTGACGAGGGGTATCTGATCGCAAATGGCGTCCGCCACGACATCGAACCGGTCCCTGCCTTCATGCAGAAGATCATCGCGGCCGGCGGTCTGGTTGAATATGCACACACCATAGAGGAGCTTGAATTATGTACAAAGTAGCATCCATCGGCGGCGACGGCATCGGGCCCGAGATCATCAGTTCGGGCAAAACGGTCCTTGACGCCGCAGGTGAACGGTTCGGATTCGATATCGAATGGACCGACTATGACATCGGTGCCGACCGGTACCTGGCGACCGGAGATCTGATTACCGAGGAGGAACTTGCCGAACTCAAAGGGTACCGTGCCATCTACTTCGGCGCCATCGGCGATGATCGGGTGACACCGGGGATCCTCGAAAAGGGTATCCTCCTTGCTATGCGGTTCGCCTTTGACCAGTACATCAACCTGCGCCCGGTCAGGATGCTTGCCGGGACACAGACACCACTTGCAGGCAAAGGACCGGACGATATCGACTTCGTCGTCGTGCGGGAGAATACCGAGGACTTCTACGTGGGTATCGGGTCACGGTTTACCGGGGGACACGAAAAAAAGCAGCTTGAGGTCATCCGTGACCTGTATCAGGTCCGGTTCGGCCTCGATGTGACGACCGATGCCGAAGAGATTGCCTACCAGATAGGCATCATCACAAAAGAGGCATCCGCCCGTGTCATGGACTACGCCTTTTCCCTTGCAATGACCCGTGAGAAGAAGGTCAGTTCGGTCGACAAGGCAAACGTGCTCTCCGATGTGTACGGGCTATGGCGTGACGTCTTTACCGAGACCGCCGGCCGGTATCCCGAGGTTACCACCGAGTTCAACTTCGTCGACGCGGTGACGATGTGGTTTGTGAAAAACCCCGAATGGTTCGATGTCGTGGTGACTCCCAACATGTTCGGCGACATCATCACCGATCTCGGGGCGATGATCCAGGGCGGCCTCGGACTTGCACCGGGCGGCAACATCAACCCCGGCGGCACCTCGATGTTCGAGCCCATCCACGGCTCTGCACCGAAATACAAGGGGATGAACCGGGCAAACCCGCTTGCCACCATCTGGGCGGGCTCGCTCCTCCTCGACCACCTCGGCGAACATACGGCGGCAGCTTCGGTGGTCAGCGCCATCGAGGCAAGCATCGCTGCAGGCACCACCACCGTTGATCTCGGCGGTTCGTCGGGCACAAAGGAAGTTGGCGACTGGATTGCCGGATACCTCCTGAAGGGGCACTGACCGTTCCTGCTCTGCTGCCCCCACCATCCTTTTTAAGGCACTGCACAGATTGCATTCATCCTTTCCCCGCCATTTCACCTCCGGGACGGGAAACGAAGCGGACCAGAAGGTTTTCACATCAAAGGAATAGTTCAGTCCTTCAGTCTCCAGACACGGTAGATGGAGACGAGTCCGATGGCCAGTGCCACGATGTAGCCGAAGAAGGCAACGCTATAGGGAAGACTCCCCGGATCATCTGAAAGAAAGAGTATCAGGGACGACCCGATGACGATGGCGGCGGTGACAAGCCCTATCAGCAGATTGTTCGAGGCACGATCGATGGAATTTGCAAGCCGGAAGATGTCCGTTCCTACCACCTCAATCCGGATGCTTCCGTCTGTTGCCTTCAGGAGCGCCCGGTTGATGACACGGGGAAGGGATATGAAGTCGTCGAAGATGTCGAACGTCTCCTTTGCATAGTGCTTCAGGGTGCTGCGGGAGAAGAAGCTCTCCCGTTCGATCTCTGCAACATAGGGGCCGACCTCTTCTGAGAAATGGAAGTCCGGGTCAAGCTTCTTCCCGGTATCGAGAACCATGATGATGACCTTGAGGGCCTGCATCAGGGACATCGGGACGGCCAGATGATACCGGTTCAGGAGCCCCGGCACCTGTGCCATGAGGCCGCCGAGATCAAACTCCCGGATGTCATACCCGGAATACTGCCTGAGAATAGTGTACGTTTCGTCCTTGAATGAGTCGACAATCCGATCATCGAGGTCCACCCCCAGGTCCCTGAACGATGCGATGATCTCATCGAGATCATCGTCCAGAAATCCTATGAGAAGTCCGACGAGAGCCTCGCGTCGTTCGGGCCTGAGAATCCCAATCGCACCGAAATCAAGGAAGACCAGGTCACCGGACATTTCCACGAGAAGGTTGCCCCCGTGGGGATCGGCATGGAAGAACCCGTATTTGAGGATCTGTTTGATGTACGACTTGATGCCCCTGTTGGCGATTTTTTTCGTATCAAACCCGAGTACCCGGATGGCATCCACGTCATCGATCCGGACACCGCTGATATACTCCATGACGAGGAGTTTTCTCCCTGAAAACTCCCAGTGAATCCACGGGACCCTGACACCCCGGACTTCGGTCACGATCCCCCGGAGGTGGTCGGCGTTCTTGCCGTCATTGACAAAATCCAGTTCTTTTCGTATCTGGACCGTAAATTCACGTACAATTCCAGTCGGATTATAAATTTTATACTCCGGAAAATTCTTCTCCACACGTTCGGCCAGGGAGGTGAGGATCTTCAGGTCCACCTCAATGGTATCCACGATGCCCGGGCGCTGGACTTTTATGGCCACGATGGTCCCGTCTTTAAGCATCGCCCGGTGCACCTGGGAGAGGGAGGCCGAGGCTGCCGGCACTTCTTCAAAAAAGGCGAACGTCTCTTCAATCGGCCCGCAGTATTCCTCTATCGTTCCCCTGACCTCGTCAAAGGGAACAGGTTTTACCTTGTCGGTCAGGACCTGGAGCTCCTCAATCAGTTCCGGGGGAAGCATCTCACGCCGGGTGCTCACCATCTGGCCGAATTTTATGAAGGTCGGCCCCAGTTCCTCAAGGGCGAGACGCACCCGCTCATACTCGTTCAGATAAATTTCCGGCTGTTTCTTCCTTTGGAAAAGATGCCGGCGGGTTGTGCCGGGGTACATCTCTTCCAGGGCAATGCCAAAACCATATTTGATGAGTATGTCGGCGATCTGGCCATATCGCCTGAAACGGGTTACCATAGGTACCCGAAAATTAGTGGTTCCCCTACATATCCTTTCGCTGTCCCTGCCTCAGGCGCTTCCACGGGTAGGGGACCAGGAAGAAGAGGACGAGGGCAACGATAACCGGCAGCACGAAGAGCTGCATCGAGGTGGCAAGGCTCGTCATATCCGCGTAGTACCCGCTCACCGCAACGCCGGCACCCCCTGCCCCCACGGCAAGGCCGAGCATCAGGCCCGAGACCAGCCCGACATTGCCGGGAACAAGCTCATGTGCCATGGTGACCGTCGTCGAGAATGTGGACCACAGGGCAAACCCGAAGACGATGAGAAAGACGAACGACAGTATTCCGGACGTTGCCATGAAGAGCAGGAAGAATGGCACGGAGAGCGCAGTAAAAAGCAGCACGAGCTCCTTTCTCCCGTAGGTATCGGAGAGGGTGCCAACGATCACCTGGCCCACCACCCCTGCAAAGAGCATGCAGGAGACGAGGAGATTGGCAGAGACGAGATCCAGCCCCTTGATCTGGTGCAGGAAGGTCGGAAGAAAGGCTACCGACCCGAATATCGCCCATGCCCTGAATGCCGAACCGGTCACGAGAATGCCTGCCGCCCGTACCTCGCGCCTCCGGTCCGGTCCATCCTCGCCGACCCCAATGGGCGCCTTCGGGACAGCAGCAATCTCCTGTTCCGAAGGGAGAATCCGGTGGAGAATAAATGCCATGACGATCGCGGGAATCACCATCAGTGCAAGACCCTGAAGCCCGTAGAGCACCACCAGGCCGCCCGCAATGATCGGCCCCACGGCAAAGCCGATGTTGCCCCCCACCACAAAAAATGAGGTGAGCCTCCCGCGGGCAGGGCCATGCGCCAGACGGGACACGAGCCCCAGTGCTGCAGGATGAAAGAGGGCGTGCCCGAACGCTGCACACATCGCAAAGAGAAGGATCACCCAGTAGGACTGTACCAGCCCTATGGCGGAGATAAAGACCGCACAGATGAGGATCGTCACCTTGACCGGCACGGCCTTTCCTCGTGCGTCATACAGCCAGCCAAAGACCGGCTGCGTAAACGAGGAGGTCAGGTTCCATACCGTCACGATGAGGCCTGCCATGAAGTAGGTATAGTTGTTCTGCGCAATGAGAAGCGGGAGAATGGCGGCAATGACCGGTGAGTAGATGTCGGTCACCACATGCGCCGCGGAGAGCCCGAATATGGCCCGGGTCTCGTTCATTCAGAGGCCTCCCGCACGATACGGATGAACTCCACCGGAATGGTCACCCGGTCCTGTGTGTGATGGGCAAAGGTACGGGGGATGGGAAATTTTGCCGTGATGAGCGTATCTACCGACCCCCGGCCCCGGATATATGCCTTCACGAACGTTGAGGAGCCGGCATTGAAAATGCCCCAGGTCACCTCGGCCGCCGCAAGCGCCGCATCGATGAACGGCCGGTCGGCATGGGCCCGCTGGGCACCGAAGGGCGGGTTCATGATCACCGTGTCAGCGGGGGGAAGTGCCATCTCGGCAATATCTCCCTGCATGAACGTGACATTTGCCCCGATATGTGCGGCGTTGCGCTCTGCGACCTCGAGAGCCGCACCGTCGATATCGACGCCGATCACTTCCCCGGCGCCCTGCAGCCATGCACCACAGGAGAGAATCCCCGCACCGCACCCGAGGTCCAGCACCCGAAGCCCGCGAATGTCCCCCCGGCGGTCTGCTTCATGTAAAAGTCGTGCCGCAACCGTTGCGGGCGTGGCATACTGCTCGAGGGCGGCCGTGGGCCGTACGAACCCGTCCAGGCCTTCCAGTTTCATCTCCAGGTGGCGGACTTTCACGCATCTCACCGGATTTCATCGATACAATAGTCGTCCCAGTCCCTGACACCACAGACGATCTCATACTCCGGCGGAGAGAGGAGCGGCACAGGAAAACGCACCTGATCATCATAGGCAAGCCGCGGGCATGCGGTATTCACATAGCACCCGAACCCGAGGTTGAGCAGGGCATCGGGCGAGACCTCACGAAGGGTGATGCAAAAAGCCTCCTCCCTGAGACCGAGAAGGCGCACCGCTTCCTCGCGCCGTGCCTGCCCGGTCTTGGTCGAGAGGATGATGCCGGTGCTGGCTGCACTTCGCGCCTTTTCAATCTGGGCAAACCGCCTTCTCAGAAGGGCATCGGCATCGACCTCGCCTGCCTGGCCGGTCACCGGGTCGAAGGCCACCACCCGCGCATTGGTGGCAAGACGGATGCCGATCGGATGAAAGACACCCGTTCCGACAAAGAGCACTTCACGGGCCCCGGTATGTTTCGCCGCCTCAAAGGAGCATCCCAGCACCTGGCCCCTGAAGGGGGCACGGGGCGCCCCGTCCCGGACCAGCGGGGTGATGCCATGGGACTCCAGCACAGATGCAATATCGTCGATGAGATGGGCGTGCTGGATCGTAGTCACCAGCCCCACCTCCTTCTCCCTGAGAAGGGGAAGGGCCGCCTCGACTACCGCCGGATCAAAATCATACCGGACATATTCGTAGATGACCCTGTCGCGGTCCTCGACCGGCGCATGCCCGAAGTGAACCAGGACATCCGCAAGATCAAGGGCATCCTCGGCGAGATCACAGGCGCCGTAGCAGGGATCCCCGCTGATGATCACATGGTAGCCCTCCGCCCTCAGGGCCTGGGCTACGGGAAACGCCTGTCTCTTGAGGCCCTCGGGAAACTGGAGGGCTAGCGTCCGTCCCCCGCTCGCCCGGATGCGATCGAGGAGATCAGAAGTAAGTATTGATGACATTGACACCCGTTTCATCGACCTCGATCTCGACCAGTGCCTTATAGTCCCTGCCGATATCTACGTTTCCACGCTTGATGACGACGAGCACATCCTGCACATGCGCCCCGCACGTCTCAAGCCCTTCGAGCATCGCAGCCATTGTACCCCCCGTGGAGAGCACATCGTCCACCACCGCCACCCGTTCGCCGGGAGATACGCCGTTCATGTACAGCTCCCCTTTTGAGTAGCCCGTCGTCTGGTGAAGGGCACACTCACCAGGCAGGCCATAATGGCGCTTGCGCACGATGGTGAGGGGGATATCCGTCATCAGCGAGAGGGCGACCCCGATATGGATGCCCATCGCCTCGGCAACGACAATCTTATCAACGTTTTCCAGGTCAAGCACCCGTGCCATCCCGACGGCCACCTCACGCAGAAGAGCGGGCTCGACGACCGGCACGCCGTCGCTGATGGGATGGATAAAATAGTTGTACTCGCCACGCCGTACGATCGGACAGTTCTCAAGTGATGTTACCAGTTTGTTAAACATCCATTTCACCTATGTCACGCAAAAAATTCTCAATAGCCTGTGTGGAGACATGTGGCATGCAGACGATGCGCATATGCCCGTCCCGTGTCCTTGAGACCTGCCATCCCGGGGGGATTTTCGGGCACTCGAAGGCGGCCACATTGACCTCAGGTTCGACGACAACAGAATAGCCATGGCCTTCCATGCCTTCGATCAGCCGCCGCGTCCTGCCCATGCACTCCTGTACTATCCGGGTAAACCCGTCCCGCCCCAGGTGCTCAAGGACAGCCCATGCACCGACGACCGCACCGCCAGGGCGGGTGCCCGCGAGGGTGAACTCCTTTTTAACGGTCAGGTATGGGGTATCCACATTGAGGGCGCAGAGCATCGACTCCTTACGCGTCAGGAGACAGCCAACCGGAATCGTTGACATCCCCATCTTATGCGGGTCCACCGAGATACTCGCAACCCCGTCCAGCTGGAAATCAAAGGCAGGGGGTGATTCGAGAAACGGAAGCACCAGTCCTCCGAAGGCCGCATCCACATGGAGGTGGACATCCCCTTCGGTGGCAAGTTCGGCGAGTCGTTCAATCGGATCGACCACCCCGTATTCCGTCGTCCCCGCGATGCCCACGAGGGCGATGGTATGATCGTCGATCATACCTGCGGCCATCTCGGCATCCATCCGGTACGTGCCGTCCGAGGGTACGGTCCGCATCTCCAGCCCGAGGAGATCGCAGGCCTTCTCGAAGGAGAAATGGGCCGACTCGGGGACGACCACATTAGGGGATTCAACGGGTTTTTCCTTCCGGGCTATTCTCAGCGCCTGGATATTTGATTCCGTGCCCCCGGAGGTAGCATATCCGCAGGCCCCGGTGAGGTGCAGGAGGGACCCGAGTTCTTCTATCAGGAGTGACTCAATTTCGGCTGTCCCTTCAAAGAGCCCGGGATCGCCTAGATTCGACTCGATAAACATCTCCTGCACCTGTACCGCAAGCGGGTGCGGAAGTGTGCACATTGAGGAGAGAACCTTATGGTAACAGCGGTCTTTTGCTTTCTGAGAAGAGAGAAAAGAGAGGATCTTTTCTTCCGGACATCCCGTCGTTCGCATTACTTTCTCGCCATCTCGAGGAGTATCCGCTGCTCCGTCCGGGCGGCGGTCTCACGGATCTTCGGCACCGCATCGATATTTGCGGAGACGCTGGTGATCCCGGTACGGATCAGCCATTCGACCATCTCGGGGTCGGAACCTGCCTGCCCACAGATGGAACATTCAACGCCGCCTTTATGGCATCTGTCAATGGCATACTCGATGAGTTTGAGTACTGCCGGGTGCTGCGGTTCGTACATGCCCGCAACGTTCTGGTTGTTGCGGTCGATTGCAAGGGTGTACTGGATGAGGTCGTTCGTGCCGAAGGAGGCAAAGTTGATGCCTGCTGCAATGAAGTCGTCGATGAGAAGCGCACTGGACGGGATCTCGATCATGATACCGAGGGTGGTATTTGCCACATCCACGCCCCATCCCGCCAGCATGCCCCGTGCGGCTACGAACTCCCGCGGGTGGCCGACGAGGGGGAACATGAGGCCCATGTTCGAATACCCCTCTGCCCAGAGCCGCTTGAAGGCCTCCACCTGGAGACGGAACTGGTCGGTCTGCTGGAGGTCACGGCGGATACCGCGCCATCCGAGCATCGGGTTGTGTTCGTCCGGTTCGTTCTCCCCACCCTTCATGTTCCTGAATTCATCGGTGGGAGCATCGAGGGTGCGCACCCAGACTGGCTTGCCGGAGAATGCATCGAGGACCGTTTTGATGCCCCGGTAGAGCTCATCGACGAACTCCTCTTCCCGGTGATTTGCAATGAACCACCCGGGGGTCTTATTGAGGCCGAGGATCAGGTGCTCGATTCTCAGGAGACCGACACCGTCCGCGCCGGTCGCGGCCGCCCGTGCAGCTGCCTCCGGAAGGGAGACATTGACCTTGATGGATGTACCGGTGATGATCGGCGCTGCGGCGAATCCCGCGACTGCAGCCGGTGCCTCCTCCTTGGCAATGTTGACCTTTCCTTCAAAGACCAGCCCCTTCTCTCCGTCAATGGTAACAACCTGCCCCTCTTTGAGGGTGTGGGTCGCCGTCCTGGTACCCACCACAGCGGGTGTACCCAGTTCACGGGAGACGATGGCTGCATGGCAGGTCATGCCGCCTTCATCGGTGATGATGCCGCATACCTTTCGCATGCCGGGAACCATGTCCGGGTTGGTCATCTTTGCGACCATGATGTCGCCTTCCCTTACTTTCGCAAGATCCTTTACCGAATCAACGATGACGACCTTCCCGTTGGCAATGCCGGGGGAGGCGCCCTGTCCTTCCAGAATGATAGATACATTTTCTTGCACGGTAGCAGCCTCCTTGGAATGCATATGTGAAATGGTGGTAATAGGGCGTGACTGGAGGATGAAAATGGTACCGTCCACAATGCTCCATTCCACGTCCTGGGGATTCCCGTAGTGGTCCTCGGCGATCTTCCCGTATCTGGCAAGATCAGCAATCTCAGTGTCAGAAAGAACAGGAATGTCGCGCCGATCTGCAGGAACAGGCACTTCCTTCGTGCCGTGGTCGCCGTCCGGGAGAATCTCGATATTTTTGGTGGCAATGTACCGGTCCACGACCTTCTTTGAGCGCTGGTCAAAGACGTAATTGTCAGGCGAAACGGCACCGGAGACCACCGCTTCCCCGAGACCCCACGACCCTTCGATGATCGTGGTAGGTTCACCGGTCACCGGATGTGAGGAGAAGAGGACGCCGGCCTTCTCGGATTTTACCAGTTCCTGCACGACAACGGCGATGTCGACGCTCCGGTCGTCAAAGCCCTGTTTGGCGCGGTAATAAATTGCCCGTGCCCCGTACAGCGACGCCCAGCACAGCTGGACCGCTTCGAGGAGGTTTGTCTCTCCCTTGATATTGAGGAAGGTCTCCTGCTGTCCGGCAAAACTTGCATCCGGCAGGTCTTCGGCTGTCGCACTGGACCGTACCGCAACGATGGTGCCATCACCCATGGAGCCGTAGGCGGCGATGATCTTTTCACGCAGGTCCATGGGCATTGCCGCCTTCATGACGATGTCTTTTACCTTTGTCGCGGTCGATTCAAGGAGGTCGGCGTCCTCCACGTCAAGCCCCTGCAGGAATGAAAATATCGCTTCATCGATGTTGGTTACCTCAAGGAAACGCCTGAAGGCCTGCGCGGTGACGACGAACGCGCCCGGGACCGGCAGACCGACCGAGGTCATCTCCCCGAGAGAGGCGCCTTTACCCCCGACGGACGGGATATCCTCTTTTTTTATCTCTGCAAGCCACAGAATGTCTGGCATCTTGGTCATGATCATTACCACCTGATGATTGTGTGTAATATTCTTCTGAGTACCTAATTAGGTTTCCCAACCGGGCCCCCGTGGGAAACCATGAATAGACGTTACGATAAGTGAATATGGGGAAGAATAGTGACTTTCAAAGTTCTTGTCAGTGACGCACTGGCAGATGAAGGAGTAGATATCCTCCGAGAATACTGTGACGTTGATGTAAAGACTGGCCTTCCTGAAGAGGAACTGATCAGCATCATCGGCGAATATGACGGCCTTTTGGTCAGAAGCGGAACCCAGGTGACGCCTGCGGTCATCGAAGCAGCAGACAGACTCAAGTTCATCGGACGTGCAGGAGCAGGGGTCGACAATATAAATCTCGAGGCGGCAACGAAGCGCGGCATCATCGTCGCAAACGCCCCCTCCGGAAACACCCTGGCAGCATGTGAACACACCCTTGCAATGATGATGTCCCTAGCCAGAAACATTCCGCAGGCAACAGCATCCGTCAAGGCAGGAGAATGGAAGCGGTCGAAATTCATGGGTGTCGAACTCAATGAGAAGACCCTCGGGATCGTCGGCTTCGGAAGGATAGGCCAGGAGCTTGCCCAGCGTGCGAATGCACTCAGGATGCGCTGCATCGCCTATGACCCGTACATAAACGCCGACCGTGCAAAACAGCTCGGCGTTGAGGTCTGCAGCCTGGATGAACTCTTCCCGCAGGCGGATTTCATCACGGTGCACACGCCGCTCGTCAAGGAGACACGGCACCTGATCAATAAAGACACCCTTGCGACCATGAAAGACGGTGTCAGGATCATCAACTGTGCCCGCGGCGGGATCATCGATGAAGATGCTCTCTACGATGCAATCAGGGATGGAAAGGTCGCAGGAGCGGCGCTCGATGTCTTCGAGGAGGAACCCCCCGAAAATGCAAAGATTGTCACGCTCGAGCAGGTGATCACCACGCCGCATCTCGGCGCAAGCACCGTCGAGGCCCAGCAGAATGTCGCGGTCTCGGTTGCAAAACAGTGCATCGAGGTCCTTGAAGGCGGGTCCGGCAAGTTCGTGGTCAATGTCCCGATGGTCCCCCCCGACCTGAAGGATCGCATCGAGCCGTATGCAAAACTGGCAGAGAAGATGGGCAAACTCCTGATGCAGCTGATCGAAGGGAGAATCACGACCATCGAGATCGAATACGGCGGCAAGGCAGCCGAATTCGGTCAGCGCACCAACTACATCACGAGGGTTGCCCTGAAGGGCATTCTCGACCAGATCCTGCAGGGCGGCGTCAACATCGCCAATGCTGTGTTTGAGGCGACCTCCCGCTCCATCAAGTTCTCCGTATCGATCACCGAGCAGTCGAATGGATTCACCTAAATCATTGCC
>JAENZA010000199.1 GCA_016841485.1 Methanobacteriota archaeon | reverse complement strand
CCACCTCTCAGTGTTTTTCTTCTCCGAAAACTGCTGTACTCTGCCGCGCCGCGACCACGAAGGTGAGGAAACACCAGGGTATCGCCGCGACAATCAGGATTGCCGTCATAGCATCCATACGGTCAGAGACTCAGAAACAGAGGGGAAAAAGAGAGGGTGTCAAACAATGTATTTTTGGTAATACTCATCAATGAGGGCGTTTATTGTCTCATCGTAGGATAATTTCTTTTCTTCTTCGCCGGCATCGTTGGCGTCATCCCCCGCAAGGACGGACCGCAACCGTTCAAGACGCTTTAACGTTGCCGCCCTCAGTTTTGCCGTGCTCCAGCCCTTTGGCGGCATCAGGACCGCCCCCGCACATTACCGACACGCATATTATCCATAGTGCTTCGTGCTCCTATTAACATTACTGCCAGGGATTACCTGATACTCTCCGGAGAGGTGCTGATACTCTAAAGCATCGTATTTCTGGAGTTTCCGGTTAATCTCTGTGAAATCCGGGATAAACTGCTCTACGTATTTAACATCCTGAGGAATCAGCATTTTAAACAGATATGTCACATAACACTGACTCCAGAGGAGTTTGCTAAACTCCTGTATTCTCTGACTCACGAACCAGAGACAGATCCGCCGGCCCCGCCCCTCCCGGGCGACCAACTCCAAGACCGGAGACGGCACGTAAGCGTTTTTGCTGTAGTTGTGCGCCTCTTCCACGATGATGATCCGCTCGTTCCCGGTGTTATAGATCTCATCGATCAGCGCGGTATACTGCTCTATCAGATCGGCCGTTCTCGTCCGGAGAGTGGGAATACATAGAATATACGGATATTCAAGCAGTTTTTGCCAGTCATACCGCGCCCCGGGTTTAATCTTAAGCAGTTTAACGCCTTTCAGCCCGATAAGCCCGATATGGTTCTTTGTCTTTGTATCCAGGATGATAAACGGTTTTTTCTCCGCGTAAAGTTTCTCCACCAACCAGCCGACAAAGTAGGACTTCCCCGCCCCGGTCGATGCAGCGATCAGGCGGTGAACGTTCTCGAGGACGTCAAGATCAGACATGAGGCCCCCGCATTGAGGAGAGGGCCGCCTCTAAGATATAGAGAAAATCCTCTCTTTCCATTGTTTTCAGCGCGTTTACATACTTGTTAACGGTATTTCGGTTCAGGTGCAGGTTTTTAGCGATCTCAGTGTTACCCAGGCCGCGACACCGCAAAATAACAATGTCCCGCAAAAAGGCCCACCGCAGGCCGTATTTATCCAGAATGAAGTGATGCAGATCCAGATCTACCAGGACCACCACCCCCCGCCCGCCTCCAAGTCTGCCAGGACCTCATACCGGGAGACGAACCTCCCGCACACCTCACAGGTGAGGCCGGCCGGCCCCCACCCGTAACGGTGAAACCCCAGCCTGCAGAGGAGCCGGCGGATCAGCCCCATGATCTCACATTCCCCCGAGACGGCCGCCGGACTCTAAGCGCGTCATCCAGTCCGGGACCGGCCCGGCGACCGCCGGCGGTTCATCCTCTGGTTTCTCCTCCCGCTCTTCTCCTTTGCCGTTCTCCTCTGTTTTCCGGTTTCTCTTCCGCTTCTTCTCCTCTTCCTCTTTCTTTTTCTCCTCTTCCTTCCGCTCATGGAGCGCGATCAGAGTAGGAGCGAACGCTAATCCGAGGCCCGCGACGCCGACCACCAGGGCGACCCGGGGATCATCGAGCGATCCGCCGTCCGGGAGGTAATACCAGAACGCCTCATTCAAAAACGGTTTTGAAAAGTCCTCGTATATGTCCTTGTTTGCCGGCGGGAGGCCCTGTTTTTTGAGATAGTCCTCCGAGTGTTTTACGGCCATGCCCAGGACAGTGATCAGCGGGTGATCGCCCTTCGGCCCTGCAGGACCACCGGCCGCCTCCGGTCCGTCCCGGTCCGGCCGCTCTGTGTCATCGATCAGGATATCATACGTGATATCCTTCTTATCGACCGTCGCCTCTTCGGTTTCCGTCACTCTTCCCGCCTCCGGAGGGTAAACGCGAACTCATACCCTTCTATCAGGACTTTAGCCGATATCTCCCCGGTTTCCTCAAATTTCTCCCGGAGGCCGGCATCCTCCATCAGCCGCTCCGCGACCGTCGCAATTCTGCCGGCCGCATTCATCCCGTCCAGTACGCCAAATCCCATGATTCACCTCTTAATAATCCTCAGAATACTGTTTTTTAGCCCTTCGACGCCGAAATACGCCAACGAGAAACCACCCGGCCCCTAT
>JAENZA010000001.1 GCA_016841485.1 Methanobacteriota archaeon | reverse complement strand
ACCGGGATCCCGACATCCTGTCCGGCTGGAACTTCGTCGACTTCGATATCACGTATACCATCCGGCGTATGGAGGTACTCGGCCTTGCCCCGGATGCCCTCTCACGGATTCCGGGATTCGGTGCCAGAAACGCACTTCGGGGCCGGGCGCTGTTTGATCTTCTAACCGGCTATAAAAAGATGCAGGGGGCCAGAAAGGAGTCCTATCGTCTCGATGCCATTGCCGAGGATGAACTTGGCGAGGGAAAGGTGCGCTATACCGGGACCCTGAGCGACCTCTGGAGAAGTGATCCAGGACTCCTCGTCGAGTATAATCTGAAAGACGTCGAGCTCTGTGTCGGCATTGACACCAAGAACAAAATCATCGGATTCTATCGGGAAATCGCCCGATATGTCGGCTGTCCGCTTGACAGGACACTTAATTCATCCAACGTGATTGATATCTTCGTCCTCAGGAAGGCCTTCGGCAGATATGTCCTTCCTTCGAAGGGGTTTTCCGAGGGTGATGAGTTTGAGGGGGCGACGGTCTTCGAACCGTCTCTCGGGGTCCGTGAGAACGTGGTGGTGCTGGATTTAAAATCCCTCTATCCCATGTGCATGATGACCATAAACGCCTCCATGGAGACGAAGGATCCGAAAGGTGAACTTCGGGCCCCGAACGGCGTCCGCTTCAGGAAATCTCCCGACGGTCTTACCCGGAGCATTATCGCCGATCTCCTGAATGAGCGTGATGAGAAGAAGGCCCTGCGCGACAGCTATTCATACGGATCGCCGGATTACCAGCTCTATGACATCCAGCAGAATGTCCTGAAGGTCATCATGAACACCTATTACGGCGTGTCCGGGTATGCACGCTTCCGCCTCTATGACCGTGAAATCGGTTCTGCAGTCACATCCGTTGGGCGTGCGATTATCGCCCACACCCGTGACGTCATCACCGGGATGGGGTACTCCGTCCTGTATGGCGATACGGATTCATGCATGGTTCAGCTGCCGGAGGCGCCCCTCGATGCAACGATTGTCGGCGCACGGGCGATCGAGGCACAGGTGAACGAGAGTTATGCAACCTTTGCCCGTGACATCCTGGGTGCCGATACCCATTATTTCTCCATCAAATTCGAGAAGGTCTACCAACGCTTCTTTCAGGCAGGGAAAAAAAAGCGTTATGCAGGTCATCTGGTCTGGAAAGAGGGGAAGGATGTGGATCAGATCGATATCGTGGGTTTCGAGATGAAACGGAGTGATTCCCCCCATATCACCAAGGAAGTCCAGAAACATGTGATGGAGCTGATTCTCATGGGGGCCGGAAAAACGGAGGTGAAGGACTACCTCGGCGGGATCATTATCAACTTTCGGGCCGGCAGGTATTCACTCGATGATATTGGTATTCCCGGGGGCATCAGCAAGTCCCTGGAGAGCTATAAGACCAAGGATGCCCAGATTCGGGGAGCCATATACTCGAATACCAATCTGGGAACGGATTTTAAGTCGGGGAGCAAGCCGAAGCGCGTCTATATCCGTAATGTGAAGGCAAAGTACCCGCAGACGGATGTCCTCTGCTTTGAGTATGCCGATCAGGTACCCCCTGAATTTGAAGTGGATCTTACCCGTATGCTTGAACGGGCGATTCAGCAGCCGATAAGCCGCATTATTGAAGCGGTGGGCTGGACATGGTCGGAAATGGACCCTTCGCATACCACTCTTTCCGACTTCTTTTAAAGGTAGGGCCCGATTCGGGATCAGAATCGGAAAAACCCTTCCGCCATTTCTGTCATATCCATTTTTTGCTTTGAAATCTCTGGTACTGCTGGAATTGAAATGGTTGTTTCATCACGCAAATGAGGAATTCAGGGCCTTTTGTGAAATAGATCAGCAGTGAGACGGCGCAGCCCATGCTACCCTTTTTGTATTGAGGCCAGGGTTTTGGATAATAGTGCCGGGTTCAGGAGGGCAATGGAAGTGAACTGTGTCTTGTCTTCTGGTTAAAGATGAGAATAGTAATAGTATGAATCGGGTTCGTACATACGTCCGGGGCATGCTATGGTGATTATGGGCCGTTTCTCATGGTCCAGAACATCCTGGTAAATCCATGGGCCACTGCGGTATGCGGGGAAAGGAGAGCTATCGTTGGAGTTCGGGAACAGGCCGTTTGTGTGGTTGTGCCTTAAGGGAGGCGTTGGGCGGATGTGTGACTATGGTGTTCCCTGTCTGGCCTGTCTCGAACGTGGGTAGTATCATGGATTTCCTGCCTGGTTTCTTTTCTTTCCGGGTTTCACCTCCTCTGCTTCTGTATGTGAGGTCAGAAGAGATGCATATAATATTTGCGATATTATATATATTTTGTTCAATGAACTATGGTGATTTATAGGGGATGGCGGGGTTCCGGATTACCCTCGCCGCCATGGTAAGGGTAGGTATGACATCCCTTACATCTGGAGCAGCCGGAGGTCGATCAAACCGTGTGTCCAGGCGCGGACGGTCTGCATATTACTGAAATCTCCAGGCTTTATGCCCTCCATCTTCTTTGCAGCCTTTTCGCGCAGGCTAAAACCGTCATCCGGGACTTTTCGTGCAAAATATCCGGTTTCCCGAATTTCAATGTAGTTTCGGACCTCATCAAGGGCATGGGATGCGGCTTTTTTTTCGTTCCGGTGATAGGTCGACGAGGGTATAGCCGGTTAAAAATGCAAGAACCGGTATTTCACGCAGCATATTCTGGTGATCCCTGACAAATACCACGATATCGGGAAGGACTTTATGTTAATACAGGGGGCTTCCGATAATGGTCGTTGTGTAGGGCGAGATGTCGAAAATATCCGATATTTCTCGTGCTTCGGCATCTTTCCCGTTTTCCCTTAGGGTTTTTTCAACTGTCCCGGCAATGTCGCTGGTTTATCCGGACTTTATTGCATATGCCACCAGAATTTTTTCCCTTCATGCGATCTCATATCCCCTGATTGTGTTCATTTATCCGGATATATCTTATTATCAATAAATAAATCCGTATAAATAAATTGTGACGTATAAATTTATGAATGCTTCTGTTATTGGGGTTTTATATTATTCTGCTGATCTGGCGAGAACCGTGGAGATCAGAGATCTGCAATCTTTCGTCCAATCTCTTTTGCCCACGCTCTGACGTCTTCCATATCCAGGAAATCCCCTTCGGATGCCCCGGCTATGCTAGCAAGCTGCATGTCGGATTCGCTGAGCCTGTCCAGAGAGAGCCTTCCGCCGAAGGTGCCTTTTTCCTCTATTTTGACATACTCTGACATTGCATCTATCGCTGCGAGCATGGTTTCATTATTGTTATTCTCCTCTTTGCACACTGCAATGCCGGATACAAAGAAGGCAATCCATTTTCCTTCCAGATAAGGTTTGTATTGTTCACAGAACTCCCGTGCCTCAACGAGGATTTTGCCCATGTAGAGAGGGCTTCCGATGACAACCGCATCGTATGCATCGATTATTCCGACTTCCATTACGGGGATGATATCCGTATCAAGTCCTGCACCGGTGAGGGCAGCAGCAATCTCTTCTGCGATTTCCCGGGTTGTTCCGTATTTGGTGGCGTAGGTGACGAGAACCTTTCTGGCACACATATGCATCCCGGTATCCTGTTAAAATGTGTTAAACGTTGTGGAATGTGTGAATCCTCAGTGGGGGGTTTGTCAGGATTTGGCTTGTATGGCTCTTTGCCGGTATCCGGGAACGCCTGTGGTTAACCGGGTATGAGTCATCTATGCATCTGCCAATACTTGCTGTAGAGGATTCGGAGCGGGAGGTTAGAAAAGACAACATGATTGAGTCATCCTATTACCAGCCAGGAAACACACTTATCGAACCACGTCCAAAAGGCCGTACTGTAAGATGATCCCATGAAGAGAACTATACAGCAGGCGCTGATGGTGCTGTCCATTCCCCTCCTCATCGCCTGCATGGCAGCACCCGCCTCATCCCTGGTAGCCGCCGCGATTGGCGAGACCGTCGTTCTCTCCGGAGGCGGCGGAGGCTATGATACGATGTACCTCTTTCTCACGGGTCCCAACCTAGCGCCGGGAGGGGTACGGTTGGACAGCGTGTCGTCCCCCGTCGTGTCGGGAGAACCCTCGACATTCACCCGGGCGATCGTCGATGACGGCCGGTGGGAATACTCATGGGAGACTCAATCTGGCGGAGGCAGTCTGGATGCGGGTACCTATCTGGTTTGGGCAACGCCGGTTCCGCTGGGACGCTATGACCTTGCCGTGTCCGGGGAAAACTATGCAACAATCGGCGTTGCCCTGAACAAACCCACACTCAGCGCCGGGATTACCACAATCCCTGTGGGTTCGCTGAGGGTAACCAGTAACCCTGCCGGTGCAGAGGTGTCGGTGAATTCGGTGCAGTATGGGACTACACCTCGTATGATCGAGGATCTGGCCGGAGGGCCTGTCGTGGTCAGAGTTGAAAAAGAAGGATATGAACCCCATGAGGAAGAGGTGTTGATTAGGACGGGAACCCTGGCCGTTCTGGACGTCGCGCTCACGCCGGAGGCGTTGCCGACGGAGACGGTCACTCCCACAGAATCACCGACGGAATCATCTTCACCGGTACCATCCACCGAACCGGCACGCACGTCCGCGCCCCGGTATGGGGTGGTCGCCGGGATCGTGCTCTCACTCGCCAGGGCTGGTATCAGGAGTAAAAATAAGCAAAAATAATTTATTCAGATTTTTTAAGGCTGACACCTTTCAAGTCGCAGGAAGCTTCACAAGGGGCCTCGCTGCCATTCCCGTTCCCATTGCCATTACCAGCATCGATGACCCTGTAGGCATCGGCGAGGACAGCCGCCTGGGCCAGTGACCCGGCAATAAGGACTACTTCAAGGATCTCTTCCTTGGTTGCACCCTTCTTTAGGGCTCCGTTCATGTGATATTCAACACAGTGGCGGCAATTGAGTGCGGCACCGACCGCAAGGGAGATCAGTTCGACCATCTTCGGTTCGAGACTGGAGGTTTTTGCAATTGCCTCTTTAAAGAGGAGATGCGAAAGAAGGACTTCCGGTTTTTTCGCCATCTTCTTATAAATGAGGGGAACTGCACCGTATTCCTCCTTGATGACATCAAGCCACTCTGCAGACGCACCGGCAGTTCCACGGTCGATAATTTCCTGTAAAGTTTCTTCGTAGTTCAATATGCACCATTCCAGTCGTAAAAAAAGGTTTTTTGTAATCGGTAAAATAACTGCTTATTCATCACACCATAATCCTGGTTTCTGAGAACGGTCTGATACGTACCAGGATATAATTGCGCATACGCGAGGGAAGAAGTTCTGCTACATCTCCTATCCGTACCCCGTTTTCAATCTCGATCTCCTTCATGAGTGCTGCATAAGGATCGTAGGGGACTTTCACCCGGAGGCCGGCAATCTGTGCCGTTATGGGGGCAGGGTGTGTCGAACCGGCGATGATGTCCATTGCATCATCGATGACCGTCATCAGGCGGGCGGGACTTACGGAGAGAGGATCTTTTGCCACCTCTTCACGGCGCACATTGAGCACTCGTGAAATTTCCTCCACCATGGCGTCAAGGCGGTCGATCTCTCCCACCTGCTGTCGCATGCGGTGGCCGATTCTGCCGATGCCTCCCACATATCCCTCGACCGGCGGGTCAATGATCCTCCTCAATGCCTCGGTGTCCGGGCGTCCTGTCAGGATAATCGGCACCTTAATCCCCCTCCTGAGAGCCGGCATCTTGTATTCGATACAGGATTCGAAATTTCCCAGAAGGATAACGGCACAATCATGCTCATTGATGATGTCACGTTCTTCGATGTTGAGATTGGCGATGCGCTTTCCGAATCCGCGGGCAAGTCCTACCATGTTTGTCTTCGCCCCTGCCTGGCGCAGATACTCTGCCACATCACAGGAGGAGTGTGGGAGGTGATGAATCTCCAGGCTGGGAGATACGACGGCGATCTCCGTTCCCACAAGGGGCGATTCGATAACTTCTCCCCCGAGGGGTCTGCTGATCCTTCGAATGAGTTCGATGTCGTCCTTCGGTACCAGTGACTGGAGAACGATATCCTGAGCGATCAGGTGTTTTTGAACGATGTATCCACCTAGGTCATCGATCAGGTCGATGATAATGTCGTGCTTGAATACGCCCCCTTTGTAGGTGATGGGTACGAGCGTGGTCATTCCGCTTCCTCCATACGTCTGAATTTTTCGGCAACCAGCGTATCGACAAGATCCTCTTCAAGGGTATTTTCCGATGCAAGATAGAAAAACCGCCCCTTGCTGATCGATTCCCTTCGTACCTTGAATCCCTCGGGGGCGATCCACTGGAGGGCATAGATAATATCCCTATACAGACCTGCAGAAGGATCCACGACTTCGATGTTCTCGATGTCACGGGGATTAAGACCGGGGATTCGGATATATACCGTAAACCTGTCCGGCTGGTCGATCAGGTCCCTCCCGAACCTATCCCAGAGCACGGTGAGCATCTGCGAGAGATAAGTCTCTTCGCCGATATCGAGCACAATGCCGTCCTCTTTTTCGATGGCACTCGAGAAATCCCCGATCCTTATCGTGCCCGGTATCTGCTTTATCAGGCCGACGGCCAGAAAGAGCGGGGTCTCGGGATCGATATAGATATGAAGCCTTCCTATAGACTGGCTCAGGTCAAGGTCCTTCAGGATATTGTCGGCAATCTGTTGATAGGTCTGCCGTCCGACCTCTTCGACGCATTCTACCTCGAAGTACTCAAGTGCCTCCATGCTTCACTCTCCCCTGATGAAGCCGGATGACAGAAGTGCCGATCCGACGGATCCGATGTACTGGGAATGGTGCGGTACTACTATGTCGGTCTGGAGAAGCATGCCCATCTCCTTAACGAGACCTTCGATCAGAGATGTTCCTCCGACCATGATGACCGGTTCTTTGATGTCAACCTCCTGCAACTGCTGCTCAAAGACCTGTTCTGCAACGCTGCGGCATGCCGCAGCTGCGACATCCTCTTTGCTGTGCCCTTCCGCAAGAGCATTGACCAGACTCTGTGTCCCGAAGACGATGCAGTATGAATTCATCGGTACTTCTTTGGAGTTGCCCTTCATGGCAATCGCTCCGAGTTCGGTGATGTCAACTCCGATACGCTTGGCTGTCATCTCCAGGAATCGTCCGGATGCACCGGCACAGATGCCACCCATCGTAAATGTCCCCGGAATACCATCCTGAACGGATATCGCCTTGTTATCCATGCCGCCTATGTCGATGACGGTTGCCTCACCATGCTGCCTGTCTGCGAGATAGACTGCCCCCTTAGAATTGACAGTGAGCTCTTCCTGGATAAGATCGGCACCGATATTTTTTCCGACAAGGAATCTGCCGTACCCTGTGGTGCCAATGGCTTCCATGTCTCCAATTTTCAGGCCTGCCTCTGAAAAAGCGCTCTCCATGGCTGTCTCTGCACTTTTTATGACCTCAATCGTCGGTGTCCACCCCGTACCGATGATCTCGTTATCCTGCATGACGACAGCCTTTGTCGTGGACGACCCCGAATCAACGCCGAGCGTTGTTCCCACCTGCTTCTCACGGGCAAGGAGTGCTCGCCTCCGTGCGATGGTGGTCAGGGCCTCCATTCGCGTAAGCAGTGTGCCTGACGTGGTGCGTTCGGTAAAGGAGTAGCTCACCACGGGGAGGTCGGAATTCTCATGGATATACCGGCGCAGCTCATTACGTACGATTGCAGCCTCCGAGCACCTGAAGCAGGTGGCAATAAAAACCGCATCCGCTTCAACGGATCCTTCCACCAGTGCCATTGCACGCGCGATGGCAAGTTTCAGGTCTCCTGAGCGGGCTTCCAGACCGAATTCATCATAGGAACGGCGGATATCCGCAAGTGTCACATCCGGGAAGAACATCTCCGCATTGACCATCGCGGCTGCGTCGTAGATCTCCTTCTGGACGCCACTGTGTTCTGGGCCGCATGAGAGTTGGGCAATCCGTACCGGCTGTTCTTTCATGCGTCCTCACCCCCTCCGAGTGCGGCTAAAAATTCCTTGATCGATGCAACAAATGCAATCCCTTCCTCTTCACTGGAGGGATATTTGATATCGAGGAGAGGAATGTCCGTACGTTTTCTGAGCAGGTACATCACCAGTTCATTGGTGCGTGAACATCCCATGCACCCAAAGGCGAGGTCGGCGTCGTTGATGATGATTGCCGCATCCGCTTCTTCAATCATCGGCCCGTAGAGGGCCATTCTGCCCCGAACGCCGGCGGGAACTTCCACTGCTGCCCATTTCAGTCCTTTCTTCGGTTCTTCCGGGGTCATCTGCAGGGGCGGGGAATCAAGGCTTGCCGTCTGAATACGTTCCCTGATGGCTAATGCGGCACCCAGGGGTTCGTGACCCCAGCGCTCTACCAGATCGGAGAGCACGAGGCTCGTGGCAGGATATATGAACACTTTTGCCATAATGAATCAGTCTTCCTCATTTTCGATGATTTCCAGGAGCTTTTCCAGCGGGAGCTTCCCTTCATCCATTTTGGTCTTCTCAAATTTATTTACGGTAACAGTTCGCGAAGCGGTTTCTTCAAGACCACGCGAGATGTACCGAAGAATCCTGCTTTCAAATTCATGCCCGTAATACCCGGGACGGGCTCCGCCAAGGTTGGCGCGGCATCGGCGCGGGTCGCCGGGAGGAAATCCACGGTCCTTGACAAAAATATGTGCAGGATCCACCTTGCGGAGTTCGCGAATTAGCTCCTTTACCTCATCGGGCTTCCCGGTGACCTGGAGGCCGAAACAGGTCTCCTTGATCATGATCCCTTTTGAGATCTCATAGGCACGGATGGCAAGTGTCTGGGGATTGACATTGGGGGAATCAATGAAGACATATTTGGTCACCGTCCCCGAATATAAAGGAGGTGGGGCCATCTTATTTGTCACCGCTTCACCTCCCTGAGATATACTGGTTTTCCATCCTTTAAGCCTTCAAGTTTCTCCGGTTCAAGGACCCTTCCGATGATATTGGTGCTTTCCAGCGGTTCTGAAGTCGGACCGAATTCAGAGGACGGGACCGTACGAACACCCACAAGACCTGCCGCCTTGCGTGAATCATTGGTCATTGCAAGCAGGTAGGCCGGGACCTCACCTTCCGGAAGGTTCTCCCGGTGAATATTGGTCTTTTTCGACACTTCGGGCTGGAAGAGATAGACATCTTCAAATTTCATCAGGAGTGGCATTTCACCGATATCGTGCCACCTGAGGCCCGTTACCGACCTGAAGATATGGCAGGTTTTGGGTGCCTCATCGTCGAAGAGTTCGATGGTTATGACCTGACTTAGCGGGACGGTGGTAAACGCCACCTTCCCCTCGGCAAGGATTTCAAGTGTTGTTGACGGTTTTTGGGCAAAGACGACGCTCTTCTTTTCATCGGTGTCCGGTTCAGGAGAAACACCGCGTTCTACGGCAAGCTGTATTGCTTGCTTGAGCTCCATACCGCGAAAATCGAGCTGCTTTGGCTCGACTCGTATGATGAACGTCTCGTTGTCCCGGGCAAGAATGGGAAGTTGAATCCCCTGTTCGACCTGACCTACAGCCGTATGATTGACGCTTCCGGGGATGTCTTCGGTATAGATGTACACCGATCCGCGGTTTCGTCCCTGAACACGGGTGGTAATGGTCCCTTCAAAACGTGAATGAGGTTCTCCTTCGTATTCGACAATGCTCTCCTTCATCCGGTCGTCCCTGACATGGGTACTGGATGCCAGGCTGACGGTCATTCGTTCCCCGGACATGGTTCGGAGAAGATGTTCGACACTTGCTGCCCGTGTCGTATCAATCGCCTCTTTCCGGTACCCGGCTGCCGAGGCGAGCACATGGCTGAAGATCTGCATCCCGTCCGTAAGGGGGGTGATCATATCCGTCGTGGTGAAGGCGGTGGAAGTATCGGCACGGCTCATAAGCCGTTCCATACGCAGGATCCTGTCGCCCTTGCTCCATTCCTCCAGGATTGCCATACCGGAGACAACACGGGCGACTATGCCCCCGTCATCCGGCCCACCATGATCGGCAATATGGGGGATCCGTGAAAAGACGAGGAATGATGCCTTGGGATCATAACCTCCACACCCAAGGATGACATCCCCCCGCGCATAGCGATGCTGGCGACGGTCAGGATTGATGTCTGTTGAAAAAGGCCCAAATGCTACAGACTGTCGGTCGGTCCATTTGACTGAGAGTTCTTCAGGTTCACTCCCGGTGTTCACATACTCGGCAAAATAGCCCTCTGAAAAGAATGCGGTTGCATCTTCAGGGATCTCGATGACAACCTCGCCGGCACTTGTAAGGAGTCTGATATTGCGTGTCAGTGCTGCCTCTGCCTCTGCCGGAGGGATGACTGCAACACTACAGGAAGAAGGGTGCCCGGGGAGAATATCCCCAAGGGTTGCACTATCGTCTATCTCCAGCCTCGTTCCATCGAGGCGGATTTCCAACATATTTTGATTACCCCACTAGACATTCGTCATTATATGGCGCTCTTGATCTGAGAGTTCTTTGAGAACTTCCGCTGTGGGGCCCATCTTTACAATTTTTCCGCCCCTCATCAGGATACAGCGGTCACAGATGTCGCGCACAAATTCCATGTCGTGGGAAACTACAATAAATGTTTCATCTATATCTTCACGGGCCGTCATAATCGAGTGTTTCACGTCGATCTTCGTGATTGGGTCCATCGTACCCGTTGGCTCGTCGAGAAGAACGATTCTCGGTTCCTTGATCAGTACCTGGGCAAGGGCCACACGGTGCTTTTCGCCCTCCGAGAGCTGGTCTGGCCGTCTATTGAGGATTTTATTTGCTTTTTCCTCGGTAAACCCTGCCATTTTCAGGGTGATGATCGCCTTTCTCATCGCCAGTTCTTTTGGAAATTCCAGCCCGATTGAGTCGGTCAGGTTGTCCAGAATATTCCGGTGGGGGTAGAGATCATACTCCTGATGTAAAAGCCCTATATACTTTTTCGCCCGTCCGCGCTGGTTGATGCCCGGTTTTGTCATATCCACGCAGTCTTCGCCGATGCGAACGTTCAGTTCACCGTCCGTTGGCTCGATGATTCCGGCAATCATCTTGGAAAGCGTCGTTTTGCCGGCACCGGATGTTCCGATTATGCCAAAGATCTCCCGTTCAGCCACGGAAAATGAGACTTTGTCAACCGCTTTAATCATGCCGCGGTCGACGGATATGTACCGCTTTGCCACATCACGCGCCCTCAGGATCTGATCACCAAGTTTGGCTTCCCGCTGCCCATAGGCCATTTCATCCTTTCCGTTGGCCATGAACGTATCAATGATCTTACGAGGATCGCCGATTGCCTCAATGGTCCCGTCAACAAGAAGGATGGCACGGTTGCAGGTATCAGTGATGACCTCAGGAAAGTGTGAGGAGATGACCATTGCCATATTGTTATTCTTTGCGGCTTCGTAGAGCATTTCGTGGACAATCGCTGCGGTGCGGGGGTCCAGTGTCCCGGTCGGTTCATCGGCACAGAGGAGGAACGGCTCCTTTGCAAGCTGTCGTGCCAGCACCACACGTTGTTTCTCACCGCCGGAGAGGTCGCGTGCGATATGCATCATCCGGTGAGAGAGGCGCACTTCGTCGAGAAGATCCGCCGCCCTGTTGATTGCCTTTTCACCCGGATATCCGATATCTGCGAGGGCATGAAGAACATTCTCGATAACCCGGTCATCACCATACAATGCAAAAGTCCGCTGGAACATGATTGCAGATCTGACCATGATCTGACGTTTCTTATGCGCATTTTCTTCTGCCCAGAAATCGACATCCTCTGAAACGAGATTTTTGCCGCATTTCGGACATGCTTCTCCTGATTTGCTTGGGAGGTCGACATAGCCGCACCCATCGCATGCAGAGATATGGTAGATGATCTTACCGCTGGTTGGAGGCTGGTCCACTCCACGGAGAAGGTGCATAAGCACCGTCTTTCCGGCACCACTCCGCCCAATGATGCCTAGGATCTCTCCCTCTGCTATTTCAAAATTGATATTGTTGAGAACTACATTTCCACTAAATTCCATGGAAAGTTTTTCAACAGTCAGTAGAGGTGCCATCTTTATTCCGATTAGCTTTTCATTCTGTGGTAGTTTAAAGCTTATTATTCGATCATAAAATTGCGCTTATGGGTAATAATCAACTGAGCGACCGGATAATGTCGACCACATCGCGCACGGATTCTATCACATAATCGGCAGTTTTGAAAAGGGGAGCCGGTTTATCACGTGTCTGTTGGAGCGAAAGGACCGCAAAGTCCGCGCGCTTCATGGCGCGTAGGTCATTAATCCCGTCACCGACCATGACCACTGTGTCAAACTGGCGTCGCAATTCATCTACAACCTGCTCTTTTATGGCGGGTGTCGCAAGGCCATAGACGTTGTCCTGCGGGACGCCGAGATAATCGGCCATCTTCAGGAGTTTATTCGTCCGGTCACCGGAGGCAATATATGTGGCTGCCCCCATCTTCTGGAGGTCACGTATGGTCGAACGTGCGCCGGTAAACGGTCTGCCCCCGGAGGTTACAACAAATTCAATTCCCCCGACATCCCTGTTTACGACAACACCAGAGTTGAGGGCGACAATCGACTCCTTTTTACATGATTCCCAGACCTTTCTGATGCAGATCTGCAGGTCGCCGACGGTCGCCCGCCGGTCATTGTGCAGAAGGTCCTGGATTTCCTGTGCCGTGACCGCTTTACATGCGCAGGCAATGCCAAAGCCGGTCATGTGTTCGCGCAGGAAATCGGAGAGAAGTTTTTCGGGTTCTTCCCTGATAATCTCCATAGAATGCAGATAAAGGACTACGAGAGCCCGTTCCTCACACGAAAAGGTGAGGGTAATTGTCTCTACTCCTTCCTCGACGGTGCCATGGGTGACGTCCTTGGTAACCCGGAACGTCCGGAGCAGTGTTCCTGCACTGTCAAATACAACGGCGATGCTCAAAATATCGTCTCCGGGGCAGATCGTATATAGAGCGTTGTTGTCTATTGTAATGAAATACTATGGTACTCGAAGAAACGGCCAGGCGAATCCGGACAATGGAGATCCGTGGTGCCGGACGGATTGCCCGAACAGCCGCTGAAGCACTGCGTGATCACGGGACGGCACTCCAGTGCACAAATCTGGATGAATTCCGGCAGGAGATGCACCACGCGGCAACGGTGCTGACGAACACCCGCCCTACGGCGGTTTCCCTGCCAAATGCCGTACGCTTTGTCATCAGCAGGATAGATGCATCGGATTCGCTGGACGAGGCGCAGGCAGCACTTGTGGAGAGTGCCAATGATTTCATTGCACGTTCACACCGGGCCGTAGAGGTGATTGCCGAGTTCGGTTCGCGGGCAATACCCGAGGACTCTGTCATCATGACGCACTGCAATTCGGAAGTTGCCGTCGCGACTGCTATAAAGGCCTGGGAGAAGGGACGGGTGAGAGAGGCCTTTGCAACCGAGGTCAGGCCACGTAACCAGGGGTATATCACCGCCCAGGCACTCAGCGATGCCGGAATTCCAACGAACTTTATTGTAGATTCTGCGGCGCGGTATTTCATGCGGGATATTGATGTGGTCATTACCGGTGCAGATGCCGTTACGGCAGGTGGAGCGGTCGTCAATAAAATCGGCACCTCGCAGATTGCTCTTGCGGCACATGAAGCACGAGTGCCGTTTCTCGTGACCGCCGAGACCTATAAATTTGCCCCTGCGACCCTCCTTGGCGAACGGATCCCCATCGAGGAGCGTTCCCCCGGGGAAGTGATGAGTGATGAAATTGCTGGCCGGATGCCGAATGTCCGGGTGAGAAATCCTGCGTTTGATGTAACCCCCCCGAACTATATCGACATGATCGTCACCGAGGCCGGTGCAATACCTCCGGGAATGGCCTATGTGATTATCCGTGAATATCTCGGATGGAACCGCGACGAATGGCAAAAGGATTTTTTGATTGATCACCAAGAATGAACCATGCCAGATGTCAAAGCGATCTATTACTTCCGCCCTGATACCCATACCACGCCTGCGGAAGCGGCTCGGGCAATCGCTGAGGAAGAAACGACTGGAACATGGACCCGGCTTACGACCCGGCAGGACTATATCCAGGCACTGGACGGAGAAGTCCTTGAGGTGGAGCCTTCAGGTTCCGGGTATGTGACCACAATACGATATCCTGCCGAGATATTTGAGCCCGGAAACGTTCCGCAGTATCTCTCTGTTGTCGCGGGCAATCTCTTCGGTCTGGGACGGCTGGATGCGGTGCGTCTTCTGGATGTGGAGTTTCCCGAGACCCTTACGGACTTCCGCGGCCCGAATTTTGGCATTGAAGGTGTGCGGCACCTCATCGGCAGCCGTGACCGGCCTCATGTGGGGACAATAATTAAACCAAAGGTCGGGCTCTCTCCGGATGACACCGCTCTGGTAGCCTACCAGGCCGCATCGGGCGGGGTTGACTTCATCAAGGACGATGAGACCCTGACCGATCAGGCCTTCTGTCCCATGGAGGAGCGTGTCGAGGCGGTGATGGGGCGTCTGGATGAAGCACGGGATGAAACAGGGAGGATGGTCCTGTATGCGGTAAATGTTTCTGACCGGACGGACAGGATCGTCGAGCGGGCAGAACGGGCGATAGAACGGGGAGCAAACACCATTATGGTCGATGTTATCACCTGCGGTTTTTCTGCCCTCCAGGCACTGTCTGAGGCACCGTCGATATCGGTGCCCATCCATGTTCACCGGACCATGCACGGAGCAATGACACGCAACCCCGAACACGGAATCGCAATGCGCCCTATTGCCCGCCTGGTGAGAATGATGGGGGGGGACCAGTTGCATACCGGCACTGTGTCAGGGAAAATGGGCCATAATACCGAGGAACTCCTTGGCGATAACGCCGTTCTCACGCAACCCTACTTCGGTTTCAGGGAGGTGTTTCCGGTTGCAAGCGGCGGTCTTCATCCGGGTAAGGTGCATGCAGAACTTGCCACACTCGGAACGGATATTGTTCTTCAGGCCGGTGGTGGCATCCACGGGCACCCTGAAGGAACGGCAGCGGGGGCCCGGGCGATGCGCCAGGCTGTTGATGCGTTCCTTGAAGGGGTCTCTGCCGAGGAGTATGCGGAGGACCATGTTGAATTACGGCACGCGATCTCACTATGGGGTGCAGAGTAACATACCGCCGAAAGGGAAAGAACCCCTTTTTTACCACAACAACATAAGTCGTATGGATGTATTACTCCCTTTGCCCAACTTGCGGGATTCTCCCGCCGCAGGTTCAGATGGACCGGGATTGTGGGAGGATGCCTGAGAGGAGGCTGAATATGGAAATTCCATTTGTTAAATTACACGGGAACGGCAATGATTTCATACTGGTGGATGAGACCGGTTCAGTGATCATTCCGGATGAGATGAAGGGTGATTTTGCCCGTCTTTTTTGCGACCGCAGGTTTGGTATTGGAGGGGATGGGGTATTGTTCCTGGTGAATGCCGAAGAGGCGGATTACGGGATGCGGCTGTTCCAGCCGGATGCAAGTGAGGCCGAGATGTGCGGGAACGGTATACGCTGCCTTGCAAAATATGCATTTGATATGGAATATGTCACTGATATCTGCACGATCCAGACGCTTGCAGGGGTGATGGAGGTCACGATGGGATATGATGAGGAGGGCCTCTTTACCGCTGCCATCGATATGGGCGAGATTCTCTTTGAATGTGCAGGTATCCCGGCAACATGCGAAGGGGAATACCGGCAGGAGATTGAGGGATACACGGTATATGCGGTCAATACCGGGGTACCGCATGCCGTAGTGTTTGTCGAAGACTTACAATCCGTACCCCTGATGGAGATTGCACCCAGGATCCGCTTTGATGCATCCTTCCCTGAAGGAGCAAATGTCAATTTCGTCCAGATTAAGGATGAAGGCGCCCTTGCCATCCGGACCTATGAACGAGGCATTGAGGAGGAGACATTTTCATGTGGTACAGGGGCGACTGCGAGTGCAGCGGTGGCCCACCAGCTTGGAAAAACAGGAAATGAAGTCACTGTTGAGACAAAGGGCGGCCGGCTGACTATCCATCTGGATGATCATGCAACCATGGAAGGGCCTGCCGAAAAGGTATTTGAGGGACTGATCGTCTTTTAGACCTCTCTCATACCGTCTTCTGTGAGAAGAAACGAAAAAGACAATCCTTCGGGGCGTGAACGGTGTTTTTCGAGAACTGCACGTCTTGTTGGTCCTTTTTTTTCAAAGCGAACGATTACTTTGGACAGATGGGAAAGAACCGTGCCCCCGAGTCCGCGAAGTGTCCGGGTCTCAACATCCATGAAGACCTGGTTTGTCACAACGACCGGGATTTTATAGCGTTTCGCGTATCCCAGCAGCAGTATCATCTGGCGTGAGAGCCGCCTCTGTGGTTCGCCGGCAGGTCCTCCTTCGGCCCGGTAGAGGCCGGTGAAGGAATCTACTACAATAAGCCTGACGTCAGGGTTTTGTTTCAGAATGCGTGCACATTCTGCCACATCCGCCTCCTGTTCGGCAAAGGTGAAGGGTTCGTAGATCATCAGCCGTGCGGCCAGTATATCTGTGTAGTTTCCTGCTATCTGACGGAACCGCTCGGTGGAAAACCCTTCCGTGTCGATATAGATGACCTCTCCGCCGGCCTTGAGTGCTGCGACCGCACATGCAATCGCCGCCGTACTTTTTCCACCCGCAGGTTCGCCATAAAACTGGGTAATGGTTTTTGGGGAGAGCCCTCCTCCTATCAGGGAATCAAGGGGAGATATTCCTGTGGACACCAACTCTTCTGTCAAAGGCGCTCCCTCTTGATCTTCTGCCACACTGCATATTCGGCCATTCGTGCAATATCCCGGTATCTTGTTCCGGTCGTCTCCGCACAGAGGCGGGCATCCTCATATTCTGCTTTCATCGAGATGGCAGCACCATCTTTCCAGCCTATCTTCACGGGTATCGTACATGTCTTATCTCCTATTGCGACCTCGGCATGGGTGATGGACCGTTCGATGGTAGACCGGTGAACTCCAGGGATACACCGTATTCCCAGGGTGCCCAGTTCTTCAGAGAGTATGGCGCAGAAGCGGTCGCTCTCCCCATGCCGGCAGATGACACGTAGCATCGTTCCCGGCCGCCCTTTCTTCATGATCAGGGGGCTGGCCGTAGCATCCCGGGCGCCTTCCTGCATGAGGCGTTCAAGGGTGTAGGCAATAACTTCGCCTGTTGCATCATCAACATTGGTTTCAAGGATGTCAATCGTATTGTCTGCTGCCGGTTCGCCAGTACACAGAAGGGCCCGGAGTACATTCGGTGTATCTTCCGGGTTTCGTTTCCCTGCACCATAGCCGACGGCGATTATGGTTCCCTCTCCCCCACTGTCTGGTTTGAAGGATGCAAATTCCGCAAGAAGAGCCGCACCGGTCGGTGTGCAGAGTTCCCGGTCCACATCGGTGAACCTGACCGGAATGCTGCCTTCGCTCAGAATCGCAACCGTTGCCGGAGAAGGAACCGGATAATTCCCGTGAGATCCCTTCAGGGTACCTTGCCCCAGGCGAACCGGCCTGACAATGACGTGGTCGATGCCGAGTGAACAGAATGCGGTGCAGGCACCCACGACATCGGCAATGGCATCATCTGCACCAACCTCATGGAAATGGACATGGTGTCCGTGAACCGTTGACTCGCCAGAATGAATCCTCCGAAAGACCCGTTCTGCCATGGAGAGCGCATCGGGTGGTGCATCGGCCAAACGAAGCCTCTCAAGGACTTCATCAAGGGTGGCTCTCCTGTTTCCTGCACCAGTCTCCACCCGTATAGCTTTGATACCGCACCGGTCGGTTGTTGTTATACCGGGGGGTCCGACTACCGAAGCCATCGCTGCCGTAACTGCCGGAATGTCCGCCCCGCACCCCAGCAGTGCCCCAATAATCATATCGCCCGCAGCCCCCGAAAACGGGTCAAGAAGAAGAGTCTTCATGCAATACCAGTACATATAATCAAAGGCATTAATAAGAAGGTAAGGTGATGGCGAGACAATGTATCTGAAAGTAGATAGTGCGTACCCGGAGGATCAGGGGATGGGAAGGTGCAGGCTTGATCTTACGACCATGCAGCAACTACGGCTGGTCCCGGGAGACCTGGTCTATCTCGAAGGCCAGCGCAGGACGGTGGCAAAGGTCTGGAGGATGCAGTCCCGGGACTGGGGGCACGAAAAGATCAAGATCGACAATTTCATCCGGCTCAATGCCGGGGTGAGCATTGGGGACAGAATTGAGATTCGGCCGGTGGAAGATGAGGTGGAGGCGCAGCGTGTCCTCATTGCCCCCCCGGAGGACCTGACGCGGCAGATGCCAATCAATTACAATCAGGCGTCTCTCAAACTCATCGGATTTCCTGCCATGAAAAACGACACCATTCCCATTGTCGCTGGTCTTCCCTTTATGCAGCAGCAGCTGGTTGCCTTCAAGGTCGTTGAGATCGAGCCCGCCGAAGCGGTCATCATCACCACCGATACGGAGATTGAGTTCTCCGATAAGCCTGCCGAAGGATTCGAAGGAGTCAGGAAGATATCCTATGAGGATATCGGTGGACTGAAAGGGGAACTGCAGAACGTACGGGAGACGATTGAGCTTCCCATGCGTCACCCGGAACTCTTCCGCAAACTCGGGATTGAACCTCCCAAGGGCGTACTCCTGTTCGGACCTCCGGGAACCGGAAAAACCCTCATCGCAAAGGCCGTCGCAAACGAAAGTGGTGCCCATTTCATCTCCATCGCCGGACCTGAGGTCATATCAAAATATTATGGTGAATCCGAACAGCGTCTTCGCGAGATCTTCGAGGAAGCAGAGGAGAATGCACCTGCGATCATCTTCATCGACGAACTCGACTCGATCACCCCGAAACGTGAGGATGTCACCGGTGAGGTTGAACGCAGGGTCGTGGCCCAGCTTCTTACCATGATGGACGGTCTGGAGGAACGTGGTCAGGTGCTGGTCATTGGCGCCACGAATCGCCTTGATGCAATAGACCAGGCACTCCGGCGTCCCGGCCGTTTTGATCGTGAGATTGAGATTGGTGTTCCCGACGAACATGACCGCCTTGAGATCCTGAAGATACACACGCGGGGCATGCCGCTTGAGGGAGAAGTCCGCCTGATACAGGAACGAAAGGAAGAGGAAGCGGCTGAAGAGGAGAGGCGGGAAGAAATCTCCCAGAAACGGAGTGCGGTCGAAGAAGAGATCAAGGGCAACCAGGAACGGCTGCTTGAATTCCTGGCCTCCAAAACGCATGGATTTGTCGGTGCAGATATACAGGCGCTGGCACGTGAGGCCGCTATGCGGTCCCTGCGGAGATATCTGCCGGAGATTGACCTCGATAATGATGAGATTCCTGAAGAGATTATGGAGTCTTTGGAGGTGACCTCGCGTGATTTCCGTGACGCACTCCGTGATGTCAGCCCGAGCGCGATGCGTGAAGTTCTTATTGAGGTGCCGAATATCAAATGGAGCGATATTGGCGGACTTGTGCAGGAGAAGGAAGAGATTCGTGAAGCGGTGGAATACCCCTTGACCCAGCCGGAACAATTTGAGAATCTGGGTATAGAACCCCCGCACGGGGTCCTTCTCTATGGTCCGCCGGGGACCGGAAAAACCCTGATTGCAAAAGCGGTAGCGACAGAGAGCGGCGCGAATTTCATCCCGGTAAGGGGGCCTCAGCTCCTGTCAAAATGGGTGGGTGAGAGTGAGCGTGCTGTCCGGGAAATATTCAGGAAGGCACGGCAGGTTGCTCCCTCCATTATTTTCTTTGATGAACTTGATGCCATCGCCCCGGCACGTGGCGGGGGCTCAGACAGCCATGTCATCGAGAGCGTTGTCAACCAGATTTTAACTGAATTTGACGGGATTGATGAGACCAAGGGGGTCGTGATTGTTGCTGCAACCAACCGCCCTGATATCATCGATCCGGCTCTTCTTCGTGCCGGCCGCTTTGACCGCCTTGTCGCCATAAGTGAACCGTCTGAATCCGCACGTCGTGAGATCCTTGCCATTCATACCCGGTTCATTCCGCTTGAAGGTTCGGCCCTGGAAACCCTCGTCGAAGAGACGAAGGACTTCGATGAGGCGGGCCTTGAAACGCTCTTTGAACATTTTGTAAAGGAGAGAGCCGGGACGGAGAAGCCAGCCCGAATTAGCGTTGAAGCGCTCATCGCCTGCCATGTTGATGACCGGAGTATTACGGGGGACCTTCTTAGCAGGACCCGTCGCCGTCGTCTCCTGAGAAGCCTTCTGGACAATTATGCACTTGTACTCGAGGACCCGGTACGCGAAGGTATCCTTTCAGATATTGCGTCGCGTACATCGTCCTATGTCGGGTCAGACTTGGATCTGCTCTGTCGAGAGGCAGCCATGATTTCGATGCGTTCAGGTAGAAATTCTGTGACTGTGGCGGATTTTGAAGAGGCGCTCAATAAAGTGCGGCCGATGATGAACGAACGTGTCCGCGAACAGTACCGCCGAATTCAGCAGTATTTCAAGGGAGGCCTTCCTTCACAGATGCAGGTAAACCTCCCAGAATACCAGTAATTCTTTTTTGCAACTCTTCCAAATGATTATTCGCTACTGCTCACAAACATACATCCAGGAGTGACTAACTGCCTTTATGTCCAACTGTACAGCCTTTCTTGACGTTAACGCGCGCCTTGGTGACAAACCGGCGCTGGTATTCCCCTCCAGAAGCGAGGTAGTCAGTTTCCGGGCACTTCTTGAAGATACCTGCAGAATTGCAGGATGTCTGACACAACGAGGTGTTGTTCCTGGTGACAGAGTCTGCCTGTATCTCGAACCGGGAGCACGGTATGTAATCTGGTATTTTGCCCTCTGGAGAATCGGTGCGGTGGCGGTCCCTCTCAACAACGTGCTGAGGGCAGACGAGGTAGTCAGCATGCTGGACGATTCGGGCTCGGTGATGCTTGTAACGGATGCTGAAGGATATGGCGAAACAGCACAAGGCCTTGAACGTTCCTCCCCACACGTCCACGTCATCCTTGACGATTCGGACGAGTGGAAGTGCGAATGCGAACGCCAGTCCCCATTCCTGCGGCCCGTTCACTGTTCATGCGATCATCTCTGCCAGCTACAGTATACTTCGGGGACGACGGGAAAGCAGAAAGGGGCGATGCTGACCCACGGCAACTGGATGGCGGCCATGGATGCAGAGGTGGATGTGCTGGGCCTGCGCGAAGAGGATATCTATCTGGGTATCTATCCAATGGCACATGTCGGCGTTTCGTGGGGCATTTCCGCCCTGAAGGCGGGAGCCACATGGGTCATTCTCGAACGGTTTGATCTCGATCGGTATATCTCCCTGATAGAGATGCACGGGGCAACCGTCATCGCAGGGATGCCCCCGGTGATACATTCGCTGACCCGGACACCGGAGGGGACGGAGGAAAGGATGGCATCTGCACGTGAGATGATATCCGGCGGCGGGCCCCTCCACCCGAGCATCTGGAAGGAGTTTCACCGGCGGTTTGCAATTCCTATCATAAACGCATACGGGCTCTCGGAGACCATCGTTGTGGGGACCGGTACGGCAATCCGTCCTGAGGATTATGCCTGTGCCACTGAATTCCGGAGTGTTGGAATGCCGGTGGGGTACAGCGAGGTAAAGATCGTCGATATCGAAGACCCCTCCGTGGAAATGCCTGTCGGCACCACCGGTGAGATTGCCCTGCGGGGCCCTGGTGTCGCCTGTGGATACTGGAATATGCCGGAGGAGAGTGCCGAGGTATTTCTTGAAGAAGGGTGGTTTTTGACCGGAGACATAGGGCATCTGCATGAGAACGGGATGCTCTCAATTACGGACAGAAAGAAGGATATGATCGTAATGTCCGGGTGGAAAATATATCCGACCGAAGTAGAAAAGACGCTTATCGAACACCCGGCCGTAGATGATATTGCAATCTTTGGTATCCCCGATGATCACCGCGGAGAGATTCCGTTTGCTGCGGTGGTGGTAAAGCCGGGGCAGTCCATTACCCTTGAAGATATTCAGGCCTACAGCCGGGACCGGCTTGCAGGATACAAGGTTCCCAGAAAGATGGTAATTGTTTCCGAACTACCGCGTGTGGGGGGATGGAAACTTCTTCGCCGGGAACTCAGGGAACGGTATATGGACGGGACGCTCGTCCGGGAAGCATAACTCCTCGATGAAAGCGTACCAAATGGTGAAAAAATCCCGAAAATATGTGAGAAACTATTTACCCTTTCTTTTAATACATATAGCCGAATGAGTCCCGGCATAGAGAATATCGAGGTTAAAAAAGTCAATAAGGTCTCGACCGGAATTGCCGGTCTTGATTTTCAGCTTGGGGGCGGCTATCCGGCAGGCTCAATAATCGTTCTCCATGGTTCTCCCCTTTCGGGCATCGAGAAGATGGCGGTACAGTTCTGGAAAGCATCGGGAGAGGGCACACACTATTACCTCATGATCGATGGTCTGGTGGAGGATGGGATGGTCAAGGTCTCGACATCAGATGTTGAAGAAGCCATTAATGCCTGCAGTACCTCAAAACGCGTGGTGGTGGACTCCCTGTCAAGTGTTATTCTGAAGGAGGGGGTTGACGAAGCCCTCCGTCTGATGAAGGAGACCTCACGCCCCATTGTGGAACACGGTGGGAATACCCTTTTTGTATTGTACTCCGGTGTCCATCCGGAAATCGAGGAGATGAGAATTGCACGTCATGCGGATGTGTTTGTTACCTGCCTGGAAGAGATGCACGGGAGCGAGATCGAAAGAAAACTGATGATTCGCAAACTCAGGGATGCCGATGTTCCCAACAGGATGTACCCCTATAATATTCAGACAGAAGGAATTGACCTTTCAACGACTGCCCGGGTCGTCTGAAAAGTTAGAGTTCGGTGCGACAGTTGGCTGCCGCCCGGACCATATGATCCAGTTTTTTATATGCCGTTTCACGTGAATGCATTCGAAGTCCGCAGTCCGGATCGATGAGAAGCGGCTCAGTACCAAATACCTCAATGCCCTTCTCAATTCTGGACTGGATGGAATCAACACTCTCGATATCGGTGCTGGCTGAGTCAACAACACCATAGCCGAGTTTTCTTCCTTTCAGGTCTTTTGCGCTAAGCAGCTCAAGATTCTGTGGGTTGTTGGCAAACTCGAAATCCAGAATGTCCACGGGGAAGGTGAGTATGTCGTCGATGACAGAACCGAGGTCCCCGCAGACATGCATACAGGTCGGGGTCCTGACGACGGAGGTGATCGTTTCGATTGCCTCGCGTGCGATATGAAGGTCTGCTGCTCCGGTCGAAAGAATTGGTTCATCAATCTGAAGAATGGTCACGCCTGCTTTTTCCAGTGCCATCGCTTCGGCTGCCATTGCTTCTGCAATGTCGAGAATCACCTCATTCCGGTCCCGGTACAATGGCGTACGGACTTTCAGGCCATGGGCGATTGTCGAGGGGCCCGTGACAATTCCTTTGACTTTCGGATGGCGGGAGAGTGCATATTTTACCCCCTGCAGGGTTATTGGCCTCTGGGAAGGGGATATTTTTCCCGTAATCTCCTGGCCCTTCACGCCCGGAAGGTATCCGGCGATGATCGAGATCATGTCCCCTCCGACCTGTCCGTCCGAGATGATGTCAACACCTGCTTTTATCTGATCCGATACAGCAGTCTCCTGTGCCCCGGCGAGGGGGTTCAGAAGAGCTCTGAGCCCTTCTTTTTTCACTGCAGGATAACTCCCCACAACCGTTGTCGGGAGCGGTTTAGTGCTGATCATGGCGTCACACGATGCCGGTCACGCGGGAAGAGTACCGCTTCACGGATATTCGGGAGGTCAAGCATGGTCATGACCAGCCGTTCCATTCCAAGACCCCACCCGGCGTGCGGAGGCATGCCATATCTGAACGGCTTGAGATAAAATTCAAAACTCTCGGGTGAGAGGCCTTTCGCCTGAATCTGTTCAACAAGCAGGTCGTGCTGGTGGATCCGCTGGGCACCGCTTGACAGTTCCATCCGCGGGTGCATCAGGTCGAAGGCCTTGCATACGGACGGGTCATCTTCGAAGGGCATCGCATAGTACGGTTTGATAGCCGTCGGCCAGTCCGTGATGAAGTAGTGTTCACCCATTTCGTCGCCGATTGCCTTCTCTGCTGCTGTGGAGAGGTCATCGCCGTACGTAATGTCTTCCTCGATGGAGATTGCGGCAATGTCGATGGCTTCAGCATACGTTATGCGGGGGAATGGGGCATTCGGAACGGCAAAATCGATGCCCATTGCATCAATGGCCGTGGGGCATTCTTCAGCCACCTTTGTGTAACATCCGACAACGACCCGTTCGAGGAGATCCATGACATCCTCATGATCTGCAAATGAGATCTCAACATCAATCGAGGTTGCTTCGTTGAGGTGCCGGGTGGTATTATGCTCTTCTGCACGGAATATGGGTGCAATTTCAAAGACCTTTTCAAACCCGGCAGCCATCATCATCTGTTTGTAGAGCTGCGGGCTCTGGTTTAAAAATGCCTCTTTTTCAAAGTAAGCCAGGGGGAAGAGTTCGGTGCCGCCTTCGGTTGCAGCCGCCACAATTTTCGATGTGGTAATATTAATGAAGCCTTCCCGGAAGAAAAGATCCGTAATTGCGTTCTGCACCGTGCTTCTGATCTGAAAAATGCCTGCTACCCTCGGTCTCCGTGCATCAATGAACCGGTTATCGAGTCGTGTATCGATTTCGGCGGGGACTTTCTCCGCAACGTCCAGGGGAAGCGGGGCATCTGCCTTTGCAATGACTTCAAAGGTTTCCGGGAGAATCTCCCGTCCACCGGGGGCCTTCTCTGTTGCCTTCACCACGCCGGTGATCCGGACGACGGATTCACGGGATGCATCTTTTGCTGCCGCAAGGACGGATTCCGGAGCCTTTTTCTTCACAATGGTTGCCTGCAGAAATCCGGTCCGGTCGCGGAGGATGTAAAAGGCAAGCCCTCCAAGGTCACGGACTTCGTGAATCCATCCAATGACCTCTGCCTCGGTCGTCTCGGTTGTTACAGCTGATATCGGAATTCTCATGGATATTTCCTGAGTATCATTTTGTTCTTCTACAGTATCTTATTTTGTACAGCGCCGAAGAGAAGTATGCAAACAATTAATTGCTTATCTGGTGAAGAAATCAAAAACGGTGCTAAATGATATCTACAATTCTTGTTGCGACCGACGGTTCTGAGACCTCGTCGGCCGCAGTGGATGCAGCGATTGGTGAAGCAGCGGTTCACCGGGCGAACCTCCATGTTCTCTGTGTTGTCGACTCTTCGATTCCGCAGTCAACGATGGCCGGACCCCAGAGCGATGTTCTTGATGTCAATTATCAGATCATCACCGACGTGCTCACCACCGAGGCGAAGCTGGTGCTTGAGGCAGCATCCGTTTCAGCTGAAAAAGCAGGCATTCCTGTTCATCTCTATCTGGAATACGGGGATCCCAGAAGGGTCATCATCGCAACCGCAGAGGAGATCGGAGCAGACCTCATCGTGCTCGGTTCAACCGGGCGCACGGGACTGGAAGCCCTTCTCCTGGGTAGTGTCTCATCTGCGGTGGTAACCCATGCAAAGATCTCAACAATGATAATTCGTCGAAGGGATTAGGTCGTCGTATATGGGTATTTTCAGAAAGTCCGGATTCGACATTCTTCAATATATTCAGGAGGGTGATGCCGGAGGTCTCTGCGTCTTCCTGGTTGGGGGTACTGATGAGGAGAAGAAACTGGCAGCGAATGCGTTCCTCCGCATGGCGATGGAAGATCCACAACGGGCTGCTGAGGGCCTTCTTGCGACAAACGAGACCCGCATGAATGGTCTTGCCGACACCCTGATTGATACTGCCGGACCGTTCCACGGAGCCGTCCTGGTTCTGGCTGGCTATGGGACCGATGTATTTAGAAAATCCTTGGTCAGAAGCATCAAAAAGCGATCAGATCTTCCTTATGAAGATCTCACCAATGCGGTTCTTTCGAAACGAAATCCTGCAGCGCGTGGAGCTCTTTCTCTTCTCATGACAATGGGGCGAAATGCGGCACCCTATGTGGCATCCCTTCTCCCGGAACTGAAAGGGGATGACCGCTTTAGTGCTGCCTGTTATCTGAAGGATCTTGGGTGGACACCAAAAAATCCTGCAGATATTGCACGCTTTTTTTACCTATGCAATGACTGGGACGGCATCGCGAAACAGGGGTCTGCTGCCCTGCCTCTTCTGAGAAACCTTTCCCTGTCGGATAATGCCGGCGTCCGCTGCCGGGCGATAAGGACTCTGGGGGAAATCGGGGATCCCCGGGAGATTCATACCCTGAAAAGTGCCCTTTCCGACACCGATGCGAATGTTCGAAGTGCTGCGGTTGATGCCCTTGGGAAGTATAGTCCGGAATATACCGGTTCTATTCTTCAAGAGGCCTTTGCTCACCCGGACCCTCAGGTAAGGCTCAATGCGGCATGGGGCCTCAACCATATGGGGTGGGTCCCCCGGACGGAACAGGAGAACCTGAGATATCTCATCGCAAGGATGGAATGGGAAAAGGTGGCCGGGTATGGAGTGGATGCCATCCATGAATGCAGCCGGATGATCAGGGCCCGTGATCCGGAGGCCGAAGGGGCTGTCCGTGCCCTGACCCTGATGGGAGAGCCGGGTATCCGGGCACTGGAATCAGTGACTGCCCTGTTATCCACTCCGGAACAGGTTTCTGCAAGGGACACTGCGCAAGAGACGATGGAAGATATGAAAAAGCGGCGTGAACGTGAAGAAAAGCGTCGAAGAGTGCAGATTGAGGAACAGGAAAAAATAACCCGGGAGCAGGAGGCACAACAGCGCAAAGGGAGCGAGTTAGATCCCGGAAAGGCTGAGATTCATCAGAGCGAGATTCTGGTTCTTAAGGGATTCCGGCGGCTCCGTGCGAAAAAAACCGCTGAAAAGAAGATTACTGAGGTCAGCGAAGGGAAAGAGAAACCGGAAATGGTTCCTTTCGAGTATGCGGTTCTTGCTCTGGAATCGAACAATCCTGCAATACGGGCCTCTGCAGTGGATGTCCTTTCGATCATGGGAACGCGGGCACACCCGTATATTACCCGGGCAGCCGGTGATGAAAGTCCACTGGTACGGACTGCATCTGCTGAAGCGATGGGATTTCTGGGCTCTTCAACCATGCTCAAACCGCTTTTAGTGCTGGCAAAGGATAATTGCGCAGAGGTACGGGGAGCTGCGGTGACGAGTCTCGGCTCGCTACAGGATCCACGGGCGATAACTGCAGTTCTTAGCCTGTTTTGTGATGGGGACGCAGATGTCCGGCATGCGGCCTCAATGACGGCGGCACTCTTTGGGAAATCGGCATACCCTCACCTGCTTGAGGCCCTGAATGATGATAATCCATGTGCAAAGATCTCTGCTGTACAGGCGCTTGGGGAGCTTCGTGTACCCGATAGCGTTCCTGTCCTTATCAACCACCTGTATGATTCAAACTGTGATGTAAGGGATGCGGTCTCTCACGCACTGGCCCTTCATGGTGGCCGGGCGGTGCCCGCCCTCACGGAATTTGCAGAACACGCCGTGGGAGATCCGCGGGAAGCAGCCGTTGCCGCACTGAATGAAATAGATCCCGAATTTGCTGCTCCTTTCCTTTCTCCCTTTGTCGAGGGTACCATGAAGGACGCGATAGACCTCGGGCGGCGGGGTGCGGCGGCATTTGATGCAATAGCGGGATATGAACCCGGCCGGTTGAGGAATAGTGGTGAGAGTGGCCTGGAGGACCAATCTGATGTTGGAATGGGTACTGGAAAGACGACGGGTGATCATCTCTCCGGGGGTACTGATGCGGATTCCCTCGTAGATATGCTGGTCAGAATAGAACAAGGCGATCCGGAGCTTACTCAGGAACTGCTGGTACAGATGTACGAATCTGAGAGCCCGTTTCTGGAAAACATCATGCACGCATTCGGGAGCAGTGACCGCAATCAGGCGTATTTAGCCACAAATCTTGTTGATTCTCTCGGGTGGTCCCCCCGGAATGCCCGGGAAATGTTTCTCTACAATATGGGCAAGGGCGATATAGACAAGGCACATGAGGGGGGGGATGAGGTCATCTCCTATGCTCTGGACCTGATTGAACAGCTGGAAGCCGAGATGCAGAACCGCCTGATAGATGAGATCCGCAGGATTGGGGGAGATGCGGCCTGTGAAGGGCTGACCACGCTCCTTGGCAGTCAGGACCCGGTGGTGCGGGGTGCTGCGGGGGCTGCTCTGGTACAGCTGGGATCTCTGGCCCTCACCTCCCTGAGAAATGCCGAATCTGGTGCTGATGAAAAATCGGCGGAGAGCATCAGGGATGTCATCCGGGCGATTGAAAAATAGCAGTGTCTGAATCTTTCGCACATCTCCGAAACTCCGTTGATTGGATATGCCGTCGAATCTGCATAAATGGTCTAAAAAGATGAAGTTAAATGGTTATTCGAAAAGATACTCTTCTGATGTCCAGATGCCAGGATAAAACACGGAGATATGTACGTTATATTCCCCTCATTTCCCTCTTCATGCTCTTCATATGCAGCATTGCTGTGCTCCCTGCGGTAGCCCTCCAGACTGCCGGTGACCCGGTGATCTCCCCCGGGAAAACGCTGATTGTTGGAGATGAGGCATCCGTCTATGTGGAGGTGATCTATTCGGTATCTTCAATGAGTGAATATATGGATCTTACGACCGGACTCTCTGATGCCCGGTGGGAGGTAGAGATTCTGAGTGACGGGCGAACGGTTGGTGAGGTCCAGAGGTCGGGACGATACGCCGGAATAACCGGGTTCGAGCTTTTCAACAGCGGATTTACCAAACTTATTGTGCACCTGAACGGGACCGTCTCAGAAGGGTTCTATGGCTCTGGTGAACAGAGGCTGATGAGCATTGACCATATTGCTGCGGACGGCATAACGGTCCTGGATACAGTCGAAGTCACAACCGTGGTTCTTACTGCCGCCGATGTCACTGCGTTGAGAGAGACTGCCGAGTCGGACCTCGAGAATCTGGGAGGCCTCATCCGGACGGCCTATGCAGAGGGAACAGATACCGCCGAGGCGCAGGAAGCGTATGCTGATGCGCAGGATCTTATTGTCGCATCTGCAACGCTGCCCCCTGCAGATGCTTATGCTGCAATAACCTCTGCAGGGGACCTGATTGGCGATGCTACTTCGTGTCTCTCGGAAAGAATGTATCTTCAAACGGTTTCGTCGGCTGAAACTGCTATTTCCCGGACCGAGGAACTCCTCGTGCAATATGGACACTCCCCGGGCTATAGCAGCGAGGGGGCGATGCTGGTACAGTCCCGGCTGGAGAGCGCCAGAACATATATGATACTGGCTCAGGAGAAGAAAAACAGCGGTGATGATCTCTCTGCCCTGTCATATGCGCAGAAGGCTCGTTCGAAAGCTGAGGATTCCCGGGAGTACCTGGCATCCCTGACAGAGGGAACCGGCACTTCCGGAGAGATTTCGCATACTCCCTCATCGAATCTGGAACCTACTGCTGCCGGAACACCCATTATCATCGATCCGGCAATGACACCTGTACCTGGTTCTGAAGACTTTGGCCTCTCGGGCATCACGAATCTTCTGGGGATGTTATGGGGCGGCATCTCCGCCGGTGTGGAATATGTTAATCAGCTTGCAGATGCGGTGAATGATTTAATCGGGTGATTATAGCCTTCCTTTGCAGGTAAGGCTTCGTGCTGTTGCCAGAAGGTCCCAGGCATGGGATTCCCGCTGCCTTTTTGTATCCGTTCTCGTATCCATCCTGAGTGATCCGTCGATAATCGCAGGATCCTTCGTATCGGCAATGATGATGTCTGCATACCCTCCCAAGAGAGGGAGGGTGACATGCTCAGGACTTTCATACCTTTTCTCTCTCCACATCGCTGCCCGTTCCCGTGTATAAGGTGCATAGGCGATGACTTTTGCCCTGTTCAGTGCATCGTGCATTCCTTTGCAGGCCAGAATAGGTACTATCGAAGTCACCGGATTTCCCGGTCCGAGTATGACCACGTCTGCATCCCGCACTGCCTGCAGTGCAGTGTCCGTCGCCGGGGGGGGACGACGCAGGATCAGAGAACATCCATGGGCCTGCCTCTCTGCTCCGTACACTTCGTGGTAATCCGGTAGTGTGAGGCTGTCCCCCGTATCGGTGGAGACCAGGGTTTCCGGGATACTATCGGCCACCGGAAGAATCGAGGCCTCAACATGGTACCCCACAGCCCCATCTATGACCACCTGTGTAAGGGAACATCCCTCATCCAGGAGTAATGAGCGCATAATATGGAGTGCCCGTGCCCGGTCTCCGGATGCAGGATATTCGGGATGTCCGATACGTTCAAGGGCATTTGCGGTTACCAAAGTGTCACCATCAATACCCTGCCACGCCCGTTCATTGAGGATACCTGCATAGAGATAGATGACACCGTCAATGCCTGGCAGGGAAAGCCCCGAAGGGCCCCACCTCCCGTCAGCGGTGGAGCAGATAACCGTCACCTGATGATCATCGAGGATGCATCGCATTCCCGAAAGAATTTTCAGGGTATCCCGGCCGCCTGCAAGTATTGTAATCATGGCACGGTTCCGTTGTATCCGTTAATTCGCATCATTGTTGTTATCACCGGTCCGGGGAGTTTTCGTGGAACTGTCAAAGACCGCATATGCCCTGTTCAGGCCTCCCAGAACATAGAGCGAGTAGCACCGGAAAAAAGTGATGAACGGAACGCTGAAGAGAAGACCCAGGAACACCACGGAGCTGACATAGACTGCAAAAAGAACCGTATACGGCCCGATGCCGATTGGCGCCCATCCGGTAGCTGCGACCAGCAGGAACACGGGGATGCCGAGAAGAACGGCAGCGATGCCGACCAGAATTCCAACGATAATGCCCATGACAAGTAGGAAGAGTATTTTCATACCTGTATATACTACCGCCTGGCTCCATCGTCCCCTGAAGAGCATGAAACACCGCCTCCATCCTGCAAGGATTCCGCAGTTGTCAAGACGCATAATTGGAACGACAAAATCGGTGGTAAAGAGGACCAGAACCAGATAGGGAATACCCAGTGCCATTGCATAGGCAACATAGCCGAGAACAAGGGATGCCCGCTGTGCGAACGTTCCCGTACCAACGGGGGCTCCACCGGAAAGGATGAGCGCGACGGGTATTGCCAGAAGTGTAAAGAATATCACTGATATTGCAAAGATAAAACAGAAATACCTGAGGCCGTTTCCGATTTCCCTGCTGAAATATTGTTTGATGACAATGTTATCGTCACGTATCGCATCAAAGAATATGAACTGGAATATGCCTGATATGAGGGCATAACAAAGTCCAAAGGCAATAATTGCCGCAACAATTGTGAGCAATTCCGGACCGATACCTGCCGGGTCGATAGCGGGGATATTTTGCGGGAAAGAGTGGTTTTCCTGCCAGGTCGTCTCAATTCCGCCGAAGCTGCCGCCAACAAAGAAGGCGATCAGAGCAAGACGCAGCCACACTCCCCGCTTAACGGGGATGAGAATATTTTTCGTCCGTGCAACAGCCTGATCGATAGCACAGAACGCATAGTAGTCAGCACTCATCCGTGTTCACATCAGGGAGACATCTTCTCAGAGGTATGCCTGTATTTCTTCCGCAAGGGAAGTGGCAGCCTCAAGGTCGGTCATCAGGGTATCCATCTGTATTGCATCCGGGAGCGCATTCGGGTCGCGTATGTCCTGGATGTAGATGTCCGCAAATTCGCGGTACAGGTCAAAGGTAGATGCAGAGTTGGGGGCCATGCCCCATGCCTCCATCAGTGCCGCTGCGGGTCCACTGACAGGGGCATCGCCAATGAAGGGGCTGACGACCACAACCGTCTGATCCCGTAGTGCCTCAACGACGCCTTCACATTCGAGAATGGGGGAAATACTTGTCACCGGGTTTGATGGCCCGATAATTACGGCATCAGCGTCCCGTATTGCCATGAGAACTTCCCTGGTTGCCACGGGAGGCACTTCACATGTGCGCATGATCTCGGAAATCTCAACCTTTCCACGCCGCCCTACCCAGTAATCCTGAAAATGGAGGATCTCCTCCCCGCTTCTGATACAGGTGGTTACTTCAGTGTCGCACATCGGAAGAACGGTGGCATCCACCCCAAGATGGATACACAGTGTGTGTGTGGCACGGGTCAGGGTCTTCCCGGATCTCAGCATCTCGGCACGGGCAATATTGACCGCCCTGTCCAGATCTCCAAGGGTGACTTTTTCGGGAAATCCGATCTTCTTCAGAAAATCAGAGGTGTGGGTGGTGTCATCCTCGATTCCCCACCACCGTACGGTATCCAGCATGTCCGCAAAGAGATACATCACCGTGTCGATGTCAGGGGAGAGGTGGCTCCCGGAGAACCACATATCCTCGGCGGTGTTTACGACCACCGCCATGTCATGGTCGGCATAGGACGTGCGAAATCCGCGAATAAGTTTGGGCGTGCCTGTTCCGCCGGAGAGGAAAGTTAACATGTCACACAATAGTTTTATCAACAAATATATGTTGATTCTTAACAAAGGGCGCGAATGAAGACGATAAAGGACCCCGTGCACGGGCATGTGCGCGTACAACATGAGCTTCTTCCCCTTCTCGATGCACCTCCGGTCCAGCGGTTGCGTTACATTCGTCAGCTTGGTTTCTCCCATCTGGTCTATCCGGGGGCGAACCATAGCCGGTACGAACATTCGCTCGGAACCATGCATCTGGCAGGATCGATGGCAGCACATCTTGATCTAAGCGGGGATGAAAGACTTCTGGTCAGAGCTGCCGGTCTTTTACACGATGTGGGGCATAGCCCCTTCTCCCATGCCACTGAGTCTCTGATGCAGGAATACTGCGGACGTGGTCATCAGGATATCTCGCATATTGTGGGACAGGAGAGAGTTGGTGAAGCACTGGACTGCGCGGGCATCGAACCCGGGGAACTATGTGAGATCGTCAATGGCGACCATCCTCTTGCAGGGATCATTCATGGTGACCTTGATGTCGATCGTATGGATTACCTGATGCGGGATGCCCATTATACGGGCGTCCCATACGGCACGGTCGACCCCGACCGCCTCATCCACAGTACTGCGTATAACCAGGAATCTGGTCTCCATTTGCGGGAAAGTGGAATAAATTCGGCGGAATCCCTTCTGATTGCACGCACGCTGATGCGACCAGCAGTCTATTTCCACCATGTGTCCCGCATCGCCGAGGCGATGGCGATCTTTGCACTGAAGTGCCATATTGAAGAGAGCGGCACCACCGATGCAGCAACGCTCTTTGCAATGGACGATGATGCCTTTTTCAGTACGCTTCTTGCCTCTTCGTCGGCCATAGCCAGAGATATGGCTGAGAGGTTGAAGACACGCCGTCTCTATAAACGTGCCCTGTATGTCGGAAATGACCGGGTCAATCCCGCATCATACGCACAGGAGGTCACCTCCGGGAAAGGAAGACTCATCGCTGCAGAGATCGCAGATCATGCAGGTGTTAGAGAGGAAAGCGTTCTCGTGGACATCCCCGCATTTCCCTCGGATATGCGGATGGGTGTTCAGGTGGAAAATCATCATGACCTTACGAGTCTTGATGAACTATCACCACTCATGAGGACACTCAATGAAACCCGGAAACTTCAGTGGCGTCTGGGTGTGTACACCCTGCCTGACCAGAGGAAAATGGTGGAGGATGCGGCTTCTGAGGTACTTTCCATCAAAAAGCCCACTAAGCAGTACAGACTAATCTATTAGGATAAGGAGGGGATCATGAAGAAAAAATACGTAGTCGCAGTTACCGGTGCGTCAGGGATTATATATGCCCGGCGGCTTCTGGAGATACTGACCCCGGCAGCAGAGGTGCACATCATCATCTCTGATGTTGCAGAGAGGATTGCGCAGCTTGAAGATGTCGATCTGACCGGGTTTGATGCGGTCTATGCAGAAAATGATGATATGTTTGCCGCACTTGCAAGCGGGTCATTCCGCTATGACGGGATGGTTGTCGTGCCCTGCAGCATGAAGACCCTTGCCGCCATCACGGCCGGTGTTTCGGACAACCTGATCACCCGGGCCGCGGATGTCTGCCTCAAGGAAGGACGGACCTGCCTTCTGATGCCACGCGAGATGCCGCTCTCGCGTATTCACCTGAGAAATATGCTGGCGGCCGACGAAGCAGGCGCAACCGTGATGGTCATCTCCCCTGCGTTTTATACCAAACCCAAGACCATCGATGACCTGGTAGACATGGTGGTCGCCCGGGTGCTGGATCACCTGGGTATCGAACATGATCTCAGTTCACGATGGGGAGGAGAGGATGCGTAGGTTCATCGAGGCGATGCGGGAGGCCGGAAAGGTCGTTGACTTCGAAGAACCAATCTCAACGGTCTATGAAGCCCCGAAGATTGCCAGTACAACGGATGACCTGGTATTCTTCCATGATCTGGAGGGCATGGGGAGGGGTGTCATGAATGTAACCGCATCCCGCAGTTCCCTCGCCCTTGCCCTTGGCATTCCTGAGCGTGAGGTTGTCCATCGGCTAGCTGAGAAGAACTATGCCGGCAGGACGACCGACGGTGGCAGCCTTTCCATGCAGGCACCTGCTCTTACCGAACTGCCGGTGATGAAGCACTATCCTCTGGATGCCGGCAGATATCTGACATCGGCGGTGGTCTATTCGGCATATGGGGGAACAGAGAACGCGTCGATTCACCGGATGCTGGTGCTGGATGACGATCATCTGGCAGCGCGGATTGTAGAGGGCAGGCATACCCACAATCTCCTTTCGCAGGCCCTCTCCGAGGGGGAGTCCCTTCCGGTGGCGATCACCATAGGGACGCATCCTGCGGTTACCTTTGCCTCCTGCACCCGGGTACCTGAAGGAAAGGAGATGATGTATGCCGCAGAACTTCTGGGTGGGGAGATGCCGCTGTACGAATGTCCGAACGGGATTCGGGTTCCTGACGCGGAGATTGTTCTTGAGGGGTACATAGGGGGCGAGACGACGGATGAGGGTCCGTTTGTCGATATTACCGGGACCTATGACCCCGTCCGGCAGGGTCCGGTCATCACGATTACCGGGATGCATACCAAACCGGATCCCATCTTCCACGGCATTCTTCCTGGCGGCAATGAGCATAAAATCCTGATGGGTATGCCCTATGAACCGAAGATCTTCCGGGCCGTCGCCGGGGTCACCAGAGTCAGGAATGTGGTGCTTACCACCGGGGGTGCCGGATATCTCCATGCCGTTATCCAGGTGAAGAAAAGCACGCAGGGAGATGCAAAAAATGCGATCATGGCAGCATTTGCAGCGCACACCTCTCTCAAGCACGTGGTCGTTATCGATGAGGATATCGACCCATTTGATATGGAGGATGTGGAATATGCCGTGGCAACCCGCGTACGGGCGGACCGGGATGTGATGATCATCGAAGGTGTCCGCGGATCTTCGCTGGATCCGTGCCGGACGGGTGACGGGGTGAATGTCAAGATGGGCATCGATGCCACAATGGTCATGGGTGAAGAAGAGAAATTTATTCGTGCGCAGTGGGACTGAATCAAATGTATCTTGAAGCAGAAGACGAAAAAATTCTCGCCGGCGAATATGGTGAGACGCGCCGGAAGATGATGGAAATTCTCGTCGCTCTCGGGAAGGTGTTCGGGGCTGAAAAGATGGTGCCGATCACCAGTGCCCAGGTGGCAGGCGCCTCCTACAAGACCATCGGTGAATGGGGGCTCGAGTGGATTCGAAGCCTCGATGCCAGGGTTGCGGTCCCGACCGTTCTCAATCCGATAGGGATGTCCCGTGAAGGGTGGCGTGAGATGGGAATAGACGAGGACTTTGCCGCCAAGCAACTGGAAGTCATCGATGCGTACCGCCGTCTCGGGATTAAACTGGAGTGCACCTGTACCCCGTATTACCTGAATATCACCCGCTATGGCGACCATCTCGCCTGGTCCGAATCGTCGGCGGTCAGCTATGCGAATTCCGTCATCGGTGCACGGACAAACCGTGAAGGCGGACCCTCTGCACTTGCAGCCGCGATCATTGGAAAAACCCCGTATTATGGGCTTCATGTCTGGGAAAACAGGATGCCCCAAGTCATCATCGAGGTTGAGGGTGCAGACGCTCTCCACCCTGACCAGTATGGGGCGCTTGGCTATATTGCCGGAAAAGAGGTCGGCAACCGCATCCCGCTGTTCCGCGGTATCCGTCCGAACCGTGATCAGCTCAAGGCACTGGGGGCTGCGATGGCTGCCACTGGGGCCGTGGCGCTGTACCATGTGGAGGGCATTACACCGGAGTCGCGGGTACTCAGCGAACGAGGTGGGGATTTCTCGGCACTGGAAACGATTGCTATTTCAGTTTCTGATGTTCAGGCGCTCTATGGGGGGGATCCTGTCGATGCCGTTGCCATTGGGTGCCCGCATTGTTCGGAGGATGAACTCGACGCCATTGCATCACTCCTGAAGGGCAAAAAAGTGGTAAAACCCCTCTTTGTCTTTGCGGCAAGAGGTGTGATGGAGGCGAACCGTGCAGCGGTGGCGACCATTGAAAAGAGCGGAGCACGTGTGTGGGCCGACACCTGTATGGTGGTCTCTCCGGCGATGGAGCGGTTCGATGCCATTATGGTGAATTCAGGAAAAGCACTTGCCTATGTCCCGAATATGTGCGGTGCGAGATCCCGTATCGGCACACTCGAGGAATGTATCGCCGAAGCTGTTTCAAAAACCTGATTCGGCTTTCTTTTTTCATCTGTGACAAATCTGATGAGGGGTCTACCAAAAATAGTGTTGGTTAGCAACAGAACAGAACCGGTGACGCTGCCGTGAAAAGCACCCCATCTTTTGAAAAGGGTCTTATCTCGTTCATATACAGAGAAAGGCTAAAAAATGGCGAATTTCCATTTGAAGGATGATAATGTTGAATGGCATGGTGACGAAAATGGAACGCAGTGGTGAATATGCGAATAAAAATTTGTGGAATTACGAAAAAAGAAGACGCCCTTGCCGCTGAAGCTGCTGGTGCGGATGCCATTGGTGTCATTCTCTTTAGTGATTCCAGGAGAGAGATAGATACCGAAGAGGCGATGGAAATATTTCAGGCACTCAAACCATCGACGGTAAAAGTCTGTGTCACCCATACCACATCACACGAAGATCTCCTCACCATTCTCAAAATTGATCCGGACGCAATCCAGGTATCACATCCCCTGACAGTGCCGGGGGATGTATGTGTAGTCCGTGTGCTCGAACCGGGTCAAAGCATCCCGGATGATGTGGATGCTGTCATCATCGACAGCAGCAGGGGTCATGGTAGGCTCTTTGATGCGGAATATGCCAGGCATGTAACTCAGAAGTCCACCGTCCCGGTCATTCTTGCGGGAGGCCTTACTCCCGACAATGTCTGCGAAGCCATTCGTCTGGTCCGCCCGTTCGCAGTTGATGTAGCAAGCGGGGTCGAATCCGCCCCGGGAATAAAGGACCCGGAGAAGGTGCGCCGGTTTATTGCTGCAGTGCGGGGATGCGAATAAATCCCGGTTTCGGTTCGATTATTTCCGGGTGGGTAAGTCTGAGAGATGAAACTTGTCAGAAAGAGGACAATCAGCTTTGAAGAGGGTACCTTTTTTTTGGGGGGGGCAGAACCGCGCGGACTATCTGCCATCCCCCCTCGCCGGGAAGGGAAAAGAATCTACCTTACAGTAGTCAAGCACCACACCATTGCCTGGCGATGATAGTGTCAGAACTCATGATGGTTAAAAAAAATGGGAACGATGTCCCGCGGTTGCCGGATGAAGGCCCGGATTATAGGACCGATGAAATGGCACCCTTTATTTCATCCGCAAACGCCCGTGCCGCCGGTTCATTGTCTGCCTCCACATAGAGACGCATGAACGGTTCTGTCCCTGACGGACGAAGCAGTGCCCAGGCATTTTCCCTGTTGATCCGTATGCCGTCTGTCTCGTCGATATTGTCGCTGGAAAATGTTTTTCGAGCCCGTTCAAGGATAATCGTTGCGTTTTTCGTATGTAGTTTCTCCTTGACCATATAGTGGTGGGGCAGGGATGCGACCAGTTCTGAGAGAGGTTTTTTCTCGGCCGCAAGAAGTGCCACCATCGCCGCCGCCGTCATACCGCCGTCACGGCAGTGCTGGTGGAACGGGAAGATGATGCCGCCGTTTCCTTCACCGCCAAACGTGACTTCAACTCCGTTTGCGGCAAGACTGAGCATCTTTCGTGCGACATAGATACTCCCCACCTCGGTATAGACCACCCGGGAGTTTGTCTCTGCTGCCACCTTTTCTGCAAGGAACGAGGTGCTCACAGGAGTAACAACGGTTCCGCCGGGATGGTTGCCACAGACAAACCGCTGCATAAGGGCGAATTCTTCATTTTCCTCAATGAAATTTCCTTGTTCATCGACGAAAACCGCACGATCCGCATCACCGTCATGGGCCACACCGAATGAGGCACCGGTGTCCAGTACAAGCTGGGAAAGCCCGCTGAGACCTTCCGGGGAGGGTTCGGGTAACCTTCCCGGGAAGGTTCCGTCCATTGTACCGTTTATCGTATGGACCCTGCAACCGAGGTGAGAAAGAATATCTGGCGTTGTTGCACATGCCGGGCCTGAGCCTGGATCAACGGCAACCGTCATGTTCCCCGCATGGAGGCAGGGAAATGCCCCCGCAACGGCGACACAATACTCACGAAGCAACTCCGGAGCATTCCAGGAGCTGCCGACCGCGTCCCAGTTCTGTATACAGAAGTCCTCATTGAAGATACGTTCCTCAAGAACGATGACGCCGTCATCATCCATTTCTGTCCCGTCACCTTCGATAATCTTGACCCCGTTGTATTCCGGAGGATTGTGCGAGGCGGTGACCACTGCTCCGGCATCGAAGTGATTCTTCACGATGAACTGGAGTGCAGGAGTCGGAAGGACTCCAAGATCGACCACATCGGCACCACAGGCCAGAAGGCCGGCGCTTACGGCACAGGAGATGGCTGGCCCTGATGTCCGTGTGTCCCTGCCCAGTGCAATGACCGGGCCGCGTTCTGAAGCGAGTGCCATACCGATCTTCATCGCGAGCTGAGGGGTCATCGTCTCGCCGATGACTCCCCGCACACCGTTTGTTCCGAATAGTCGCTTTGTCTTTTTCTCTGTCATGGATTCACCCGTCAATAGTCATACCTTTTTCATGAAGTTCGGCCTTTATCTGGTTTATTCCGGCTGAAAGAGCTGAGAACGCCTCTTCCCGGTGTTGTGCAATGACAGCTATATAGGTAATGTCCTCTCCCGGATAGAGCCTGCCGGTCTGGTGGCGAACGACCGCACCAAGTATGCCGGGAGTGGCTGCCATCCGGTTCTGTACATCCGCACAGAGTTCATGGAGGGACGGTTCATCGGCAAAATCGAGATATTCCGTCCGTGTGCCACCGGTAATTTCACGCACGATTCCATTGAATGAGACGATACACCCGGCTTCCGGCATCGGAACACTGCGGCGCAGTGTATGGATGCATCCCTGCATGGAAAAGTAGTCATGAAAGAAATCCATCGATGCAATGACATCATCCACTGACGGGTTTCTCAATACTGTGTTTTCAATCTCGAGGTCGCCGATGACAATTTTCGGGTAGGGGTATGTCTTGTGTCCCTCGATAATCACATACTCAACTCCCATATCGCACAGCATCCTCAGTTGTCCGTGTAGATCTCCGCTGCGTATAGCAACCACTGCTTTTTCCGGGTCAATGCCGGAGACGACATCAGCACCATGTTCATAGTGCGTTGTGGTGTCTTTCCCCTTTTCAAGCGAATATAGATGAGAATGGAGGTGTTTTATTACGGCGGTGGTCCCGAGTCCGGAGAGGGCGGGGAGCAGTTTGTGGATAAAGGTAGTCTTGCCGCTGTTGTGACCGCCGACGACATGAATGATTTTCATTCGTCATCATCCTCCGGTCCGGATATCTCCTCGTTTGCCGGGTCTGGCTCTTCATTCCTGATTCTCGATGCCGCCTCTGCAACTCCCCGCATCACTTCGGTAATTCGATCTTCGATATCAATTTCATCGTCGATATCGAGAGACGTCCCTTCAACTTCCAGGAGAAACCGCGCCACCTCACTGGCCTCAAAAAGGATGTCATCGAGTTCATCGGCAGTAAAAAACCCACACAATGCTCCGTAAAAGAAGGTGGCCCCGGATTTACGGACTTTTTTCTTAAAGGATGAGCGGGCCTGGTTTACCGCCTGCGGGGAGTACGTATCTGTCATAAAGGGTACGAGATTAGGAAGGTTTTCCCCAATGAATGTCATTTCAGCCCCGCCCCGTGTGCTGAAATCTGCACAGAGTCTGGCGATTGCCCATTCACGTGCAGTGACATAGGTGTGCTTTCGCAGGAACTGGTTGACCCGCCGGTAGGCTGCCCCGTCCACCTTCTGAAACTTGCGGTATTTGTTAATCCGTTCCTCGTCTTCGGGAGATAGAATCGGGCGCCCCGGCATCAGGACCGGCTGGGTGGGATCAATGCCGAGGATCATCTGGGTGGAGGAGAAAGGTACATTCGTCGGTGGTATATTGGAAATTTCATCCCCTTCAGGATGTTCATCGGGTTTGAAGGAATCGGGGGATGAAGCGATGATTTGTTCATTATCCGATTCCTCGGCGGCCTCTTTTCCCGGGCGAGTTTCGCACGGAGGAGAGGAAGATGGTTCACTGGTGGTCCTGTGGGTGGTCACCGTCTCTGCATTGGTTTCGTAGTCCTGATTCACCAGCGGGGTGAATGGCTGTGATTGCAGTTCGTCTGAGCCGGCAGCGGAGAGGGGGAGGGGGTCGGTACCAGAGCCCTCGTTTCCCTGGTGATCAGGATTGCAGGATATATCTTCATTGGATTTGGCAATGTCTGTCCTGTTTTCCTCCATTAGGTAAGTATGAGGCGGGGACGTTCATCAACCTTACTGGATATTTCTCGTCGGTAGCATAGTCTGAATAAATCGTTATATGGTTTACAGCAGGGGCATGCCCGTTGACTGGCCCTGATAATGAAAGTACCTCATTTCAGGTATTTACCGGAATAAAACGATTTGATGGTGTTAATCCAGTCGTTTAACTTGTACATATCCCTCCCATTTCAGGCTGAGCAGGTAGTGTTGCCAGCCGGTCCTTTTGGGTGCTCTTGGTTTGGGAATGCAGGAGATGTTTTTCCCTGTGGAATTTTTGTTCAAATGAAGAAGGGCTCGATTTTTGTCATTTGGTCAATCACGGATTATATGGGGATTTATTATCAATTTCATGATGCCCGTTCCGGTCGTGGAAGGGTAAGATACGGGAAATCTTCCTAGGATTGGAGGGTATTGAATAAATCGCTGATTTGGTTGTTTTTTGATATAGTTGATTGAATAGACGGTTGATGAAAGTAGGTTTGAAGGGCGCAGGTTATGTATAGCATCATATGGTTTATTGGCCACGAGCTGTGAACACTGTCCGCTATGAAATAAAACAATATTTGGATTTCGATAAATAATTGGGCCTATTTCAGCCGTTTTTGACTTGTTCTTGAGGACTGTTTCCTGCGTGGTGCAATTGCGTCTGGATTCTCTGGGTTGAGGTTGGTGGCAGGTGATGGGGGTCACAATTGAACCAATTTCGGGGGATTTCACAAATCTGTCAGGGGTGGAGGAATAGGGTTGGGGGGGGTAGCATCTTTACTTTTGGGCGGTGCGGACTGGTTTTGGCATGTGGTATGGACCCTGAAATCACTGCATTTTAAGGGCAATTCTGCAAAAAGTGGTTAGATATTGATATTTTGATTGTATCAGGGCGTGTGTCTGATGCAATAAAATCGAATCGGTTCAGCATGGATGTATGGATGCCGGGCCATAGAGTGCCGTAATCCATTGCTGCATGCTTTCAAAGAGGGAAGGGGGGGAGAGGGGTTGCATTTTGCAGGATGATCTAATTATTCATCATTACCTGGTGATTGGTGGGGGTTTTGGCTTTGGGGTATATAAACGATCTTCATATTAGCTTTTTAACGGCGTTTTTTGAATCTGTTATCCCCAACCCTAATTTCATCAAATTCAGGCCGTGATTTGGCCTCTGTGTCGATGGTTTTGTTTGTCTGAATACAGATGAACGCGAAAATAAAAAATACGTCATTTTCACCCCGCACACGGCATATGGGGAGTATATTCAATTTCCTTTGGTAAATGGTGGATGAATGGCATCCTTTCCGGGTGGCCACCAATCGTGAGATATAGCCTGTACCGGCGAGACCGGGTTTTTAACTTTGTAGGTGTTTTCCAGGCTTTAAATGCCTTCATTTGATGATTTCTCATATTTGGTGTGTTGATAATTTAAAGGATCTGGGGGGCCCGATGGGGATGTTTTTGGGGAAAAATGCACGAAATGTCTGATGAAATTTTGAGTGATGTACATGATGAACTTCCCCTGGCTGCGGTGGTTATTTTTGCGCAGAATAGAGATTCTGCGCAAAGGGTTTATACGGTGAGCAATGAAAAAATTAAGCATGGAGGGCGATTATTTCTCGGAGTGGCTTCCGCGCTTCTCACATCACCTGAAGATGAGGAATTATTCGCCACGTACAATAGCGAGCTATGAGCGTGTTATCCGCAAATTTGCCTATTATCTCTGGATCTCGCGGAACAAGGGAGTGGAGAAGCTGGTTATTTACTGGAAGGATCTTGCGCATGGACGGATGGATACCGATGTCGACGCCACTGCGATTCAGATTGACGATTTTCTGGCATTCCTGACGTCTATTCGTGATTATAAGGCGACAACGCTGCATCGAATCATATCGTCCCTCTCATCGTTTTACCGGTATCTCTATGCACAGGGGGTAATAGAGGCAAATCCTCTGGCTGCGGTAGATCGTCCGAGAATTAAGGAAAAGGAGATCAAATATCTCAAGCATAATCAGGTGATGAAGCTTATTGAATCAATTCCCGGAGAGGAATCCCGTGATCGGCTGATAATCCGGCTAATTTATGCAACCGGTGTTCGGGTTTCCGAGTTATGCTCGATGGATATCGGAGATATCGATTTTGAAGATTATACTATCCGTGTACGGGGGAAAGGAGGCAAATACCGGGTAGTTTTCGTTGACGAGGATACCCTTGAAGAGATACAAACATTTTCTGCGGGGCGGATTGCAGGACCTCTCTTCCTAGGGCAGCAGGGGCGGGCCCTTTCTCCGCGGACAGTACAGCATATATTCAAAAAATGGGCTCCTGAAGGGATTACGCCGCATAAAATCCGACATTCGTATGCCAGTGAACTCTACAAACGTTCAAAAAATCTTCGGGTTGTCCAGGAAAATCTCGGGCATTCCTCCATACAGACAACGGAGATATATCTGCACACAGATGTGGATGAACGGCGTGATGTGTACCGAAAGCATTTCCCTCTCGGCAATGGAAAATAATCCTCTATTTCTCCTATTTTCCTGATTGAACAGCTATTTTTAAGATATTCTTCGGCTTATTGCTGGATATGGTGGCCACCGTTATTCTTCAATAAACTATATGATGCTATATATTTGTGGTTTTCCGTAGCTTTGGTTCGGAGATGCAGAACTGTCCGGTTCCATGGTGGCAGGACGGGCCCCTGAAAGCATTATACGGTGTATCTGGATGAGTTATCCCTGTCTTAATGAATGGGCGCGGAATTTGCATGTCTGCTGCGTGAATGTACATCCAGAGCATGTGCTCCTGCTGCGAGTAAAAAAAAGAATGGTGAGGTGAACTTTTATTAGCTCAATCGGGTTCTGAAGTCCTCATACCCGAATCTGCGCAGGGTAATGAGCTCGCCCTCTGAACAGTTCCATGTCGCGATGGATGGCAGAGGTACTCCATTGAAGATGGTATTTTTAACCATCGTATAGTGGGCCATATCGGTAAAAACAATCCGGTCTCCCGCTTCCAGGGGGGCATCAAACGAATATTCGCCGATATCATCTCCGGAAAGGCAGGTGGGGCCGCCCAAACGGTAGGTGTACGGTTTCTCTCCTGGCACACCGGCTCCGATGATCTCAGGACGATAAGGCATCTCGAGAATATCCGGCATGTGTGCGACTGCCGACGCATCTATGATCGCTACCATGCCCTGATTCTCGAGGATATCTATGACTTCCGAGACCATCCATCCGGCATTCAGTGCACAGGCTTCACCCGGTTCGAGATAGACATCGACTCCCCACTCGTCCCTGAAATCCTGTATAAGACTGATAAGAAGATCCGTGTCATAATCCTCGCGCGTGAGGTGGTGGCCGCCACCGAAGTTCACCCATTCCATCTCTCCAATCCATCGGCCAAAGCGGGCGGTGAAAGCATCAAGAGTCCGTTCAAGGGCATCGGCCCCGCTTTCGCAAAGGCTATGAAAATGGAGCCCTTCGAGACCGGTCAGGTCCGCCCCTTCCATGTCCTTTGAGAGGACGCCGAATCGTGACCCGGGTTTGCATGGATTATATATTTCCGTTGTTACCTCGCTGTGCTCTGGATTTACCCTGATGCCGCACGAAACGTCATGTCCTGAGGAAAGGATCATGTCGCGGAATCGTTCCCATTGTGAAAGGGAATTAAATGACAGGTGGGAACAGTAGTTCAGATAGCCCTCCAATTCACTTTCTTTGAAAGCAGGGGAGAATGCATGTACTTCTCCTTTAAAAGTCTCATATCCGAGACGGGCTTCATTCAGTGAGGCGCAGCACGTGCCCGCATACTGTTCCTCGATCTCAGGGAATACCTTCCATGCCGCAAAGGCTTTCAGGGCAAGAAGAATCTGTGCGCCGCTTTCTTGTGAGATCATCTCGATAATCTCGGCATTTCTCCTGAGTGCCTCACAATCGATAAGATAGCACGGAGTCTCTACCTGGGAAAAGTCAGGGAGTCGTGCCGGCTCGGTCTTATGCCATCTCCCTCTCACGGACATACCCCCCTGCATGTTGCATCGACATCTATCAGATGCCACGGCAGTCCGCGCTGTGCCACCTCCTCCAGGAATGGGCATGGATCGAATTCCTCAACATTCCATACGCCGGGACGCTTCCAGATCCCTTTCAGGAACATGGCTGCGCCGGTGGCCGCAGGAACCCCGGTGGTATAGGAGACGGCCTGTGCGCCGACTTCTGCATGGGCATGCGCATGGTCACAGATATTATAGATCATCCTGCGTCTGATCGAACCTTCTGATTCCCCTTCAAAGATGCAGCCAATCGAAGTCCTTCCTTTGTATCCTTCAGAGAGGGATCCGGGATCGGGAAGGACCGCCTTCAGGAACCGCAGAGGAACGATCTCATGGCCTTCAACCATCACCGGTTCGATGCTGGTCATTCCGACGTTCTGCAGGACTCGCAGATGCGTAAGATATTCGTCGCTGAATGTCATCCAGAAACGGATACGTTCAAGACCTGGGATGTTGTTGACAAGGGATTCTTCCTCTTCGTGATAGAGCAGGTATGCTGTACGCACGCCCACTTCGGGAAAATCGATCGACCGTGCAATTTCCATTGGCCGGGTCTCAATCCAGTGACCATTTTGCCAATACCTTCCATTGCTGGTGACCTCCCTGATATTGATCTCCGGATTGAAATTCGTGGCAAACGGCAGCCCGTGATCTCCGTCATTGCAGTCGACTATATCAATGGTATGAATCCTGTCGAAGAGCATGTCGCGCGCATACGCACAATAGGCATTGGTAATTCCCGGATCGAATCCGCACCCGAGTATTGCGGTGATACCCTCCTTTTCAAACTCTTCCCGGTATGCCCACTGCCAGCTATATTCAAATTTTGCCTCCTCCGGAGGCTCATAGTTGGCGGTATCGAGGTAGGCAGTTCCGGTTGCAAGACAGGCATCCATAATGGAAAGATCCTGATATGGAAGGGCGACATTGATAACGATGTCAGCTTCTGTTTCACGAATAAGTAAAGCGACTTCCGAGGGATTGTTGGCATCAACCTGCGCTGTTGAGATATCAATGCCCGTACGTGACTTAACCGAAGCTGCGATGGCATCGCATTTTGTTTTTGTTTTACTTGCAAGCGTAATTTCTCCGAATGTTTCCGGGTCCTGGGCACATTTATGTACAACGACATTGCCCACACCCCCGGCACCTATGATAAGCACATTGCTCATGGCACTCTCCTTTTCAGTTGTTTGCGTTGGTATTGTTGTGAGACTGTGTGGGCCGGTGAAACGTCAGACCCGTGATCGACAATGGCTCACACTCATATTTGTGAGTAATAATTGCCGTAAAAGGTAAAAAGTGAAACTATTGTATACCGGGATTACCCCCGCCATGAAGAGTTGATTGAATACTATCACGCAGACATCTTCCCGGTCCGTAATGGGAATAGGCGGTACATTCAACAACACTCATAACTTCACGCACCGAACATAACAATGACGCGAGATGAGTAAGGGACCAACTCCTGCGATGCGGCAGTTTTACGACATGAAGGCGCAATACCCCGGATGTGTCCTTTTTTTCCAGATGGGTGATTTTTATGAAACATTCGGAGAAGATGCGGAACTTGTCTCGCGTGAACTTGACATCACCCTGACCTCACGCGGAAGGACTATGGATGGGGAGAGAATGCCCCTTGCCGGAGTCCCCATCCACGCCGGTGAATCCTATATATCACGTCTGGTGAAGAAGGGATACCGCGTTGCGGTCTGTGATCAGGTAGAGGACCCGAAAAAGGCAAAAGGGGTGGTAAAGCGCGATGTTGTCCGCGTCATCACTCCAGGGACGGTCATTGATTCGGCGATGGTCTATACTGCGGGGCAGAGCTACCTGATGGGCCTTACCCTGTTAAATAAAGGGAAACGGCTGGGCCTCGCTTTCCTTGATATTACGACAGGTGAATTTTTCATCACTTCCTGTGGTGGCGAGGATGGTGCAGAACTCGCATCAGCAATTGACAGGCATATGCCATCCGAATGCGTCGTCCCGGAGGAATCTCCCGGATGGATAGCACGAGTGCTGAAGGAACGCGGGGTTTTGGTCACCCCCTACGACCCGTATCATTTCAGCTATGATAAGGCGTTTCAGCTGTTATGCCGTCATTTTTCAGTGGCCTCGCTGGAAGGGTTTGGATGCAGTGGGATGGAGGAAGGCGTTTGTGCTGCCGGGGGCTGCCTCGCGTATGCGAAGGAAACGCAAAAATCCGATCTTTCCCACATTCTTACACTATCTGCCATGGTTCCGTCAACGACTATGGTGCTGGATTCGATCACTCTCCGAAATCTTGAACTGGTGAGGGGAATTAGGGATGGGAGTGATTCAACACTGCTCTCAGTTCTTGATCGCACAAGAACGGCGATGGGAGGGCGACAGATACGATCAGATATTATCGCCCCCCTCATTGACAGAGTCAGTATTGAGGAGAGGCTCGATGCGGTTGAATACCTTTTCAATGAACCGATGCAACGGACATCTCTGAGGGAGAGTCTGCATCGATTTTCCGATATAGAACGGATTGCAGGACGCATATCATACGGGAATGCTGGGCCGCGTGATCTGGTTACGCTGCGTGATTCGCTGGTGCGTATTCCCGGGATTCGGGGAGCAGTTATTCCACGAAATGAAGCAGTCCTTCCTGGTGCCATTGCATCATGCATCGAGGGCATGAGCACCCATGACACGATTATCTCGCTCATAGAATCCGCTCTGACAGACGAGCCTCCTGTCCTCGTAAAAACCGGAGGGGTGATCCGTGACGGTTATGATCCACGCCTCGATGAGCTTCGTGACATCGCCCACTGTGGTAAAGACTGGATCGCTTCTTTCCAGCAGGAGGAACGGGAAAGAACCGGTATAAAATCGCTAAAAATTGCTTATAACAAAGTCTTTGGGTATTATATCGAAGTAACGAAGGCGAACCTGCAACTCGTACCCCCTGAGTATGTGAGAAAACAAACCATGGTCAATGGTGAGCGGTACACCCTTCCCGTCCTGCAGGAGATGGAGGCGAAGATATCAAATGCAGAGGAACGGCTCACCGCGATGGAGACGGAGATCTTCGGCGAGATCATTGGAATGCTGAAGAACCACGTATCCTCCCTTCAGGAGACGGCACGAAACATCGGCAGGATCGATGTTTTTGCCTCTCTTGCCGAAGTCTCCGCCCTGTACGGCTACATCCGACCGGTCATAGAGGATTCGGGCCGCCTTCTCGTTTCGGATGGACGTCATCCGGTCGTTGAGCGGAGCCTTGCGACAGGTTTCGTACCCAACGACGCCGAGCTTGATGCCGCCGGAACACAGATTCTCATCATCACCGGTGCCAATATGGCAGGAAAGTCCACCTACATGCGTGAAGTGGCACTTATCTGTATCATGGCCCAGATGGGAAGTTTCGTCCCAGCAGATCACGCCGTCATCGGCATTACGGATCGCATATTCACCCGGGTCGGTGCCTTTGATGATCTTGCCAGTGGACAGTCGACCTTCATGGTGGAGATGCTCGAACTGGCAAACATCCTCAACAATGTGACGGACAGAAGCCTCGTCATTCTTGATGAAATTGGGCGGGGGACTTCAACCCTGGACGGATATGCCATCGCACGCTCTGTACTCGAGTACCTGCATGGGAGGGGAAAATCCGGTCCGCGAACCCTTTTTGCCACCCATTTTCACGAGATCGTCGAAGTGGAAAGTGATCTCAGGAGGGCGAAAAACTGTCATTTTGCAGTGAGGGAGACCGGGAGTGATGTAATTTTTCTTCGCAAACTCATTCCGGGTGCCACCGACCGCAGTTATGGTATCCATGTCGCACGGCTTGCCGGCGTCCCGAAACAGGTTTCGTCACGTGCCGAGGATATTCTTTCCACAGAACGGACGCGTGTTCTGACGCCGCAAAAAGGAAAAACTCCCCGGTATACCCAAGTACTTCTCATCGATGCACCCGGAGGAGTGAAAGAAACCACGGATCCGGTGCTCATTGAGCTTCGAAATCTGGATCCCGATTCGATGACTCCCCGCGAAGCCCTTGCAAAGCTATACGAACTTCAGAAGAAAGCACAGTAGAGGTGCCGGTGTATGCAGGAACATGGAACACGTATTACGCTCCTTGATGACGATACCATCAATCAGATTGCGGCAGGAGAGGTAGTTGAACGGCCTGCATCGGTTGTCAAAGAACTGATAGAAAATTCCCTTGATGCTGGTGCATCGACTATCAGTATTGACCTGGCTTCAGATACGAAGGGGATCATCAGGATAAAAATTGTCGATGATGGCTGCGGCATCCCTGCTGAGGATGTTGAAAAAGCATTTCTCCGGCATGCAACCTCAAAGGTCAGGCGTGCCGAGGATCTGCATTCTGTTCTTTCTATGGGATTCAGGGGAGAGGCACTGGCCAGTATTTCCTCCATCGCCAGAGTGATCATGATTACCCGGACACCATATGCGGATACGGGTACAACCATCTCAGTAAGCGGTGGTGAGGTGACCAACTTTGGAGAGGTTGCCGCTCCTGCCGGCACTTCGGTTACCATTGAGGATCTTTTTTATAACACCCCGGCACGGCGCAAATTCCTCCGATCACGGCAGACCGAACTGCTTCAGGTCTACCTGGTCGTCGAGGCCGAGGCACTGGCTCATCCGCACGTTGGGTTTCTGCTCTCTCATAATGGTCAGGAACGAATACGGACGCAGTCAACTGAGAGGTTGAGTGATACCGTCGGGTTTCTGTTCGGGTATGACCGGACAAATACACTCATTGGCATCTCCTCTGGTTCGCCTTTTATGCGTATTGACGGGTATATCAGTCACCCCTCGGACTGCCGGACAAACAAGGCAGACACCTTCATCTCAGTCAATCACCGGCCGGTCCTTTCAAAAAACATCGGGCGGGCGGTACGGGCGGGCTATGGCACCCTTGTGGCAAAGGGATCCTACCCCTCGGTTTTTCTCAATCTGACCATCGACACGGGGCTTGTCGATGTAAATGTGCATCCAACCAAACGTGAAGTGCGGCTGTCCCGGGAACGTGAGATAGTGGAGGAGATAACACGGGCAGTCTCTGAGATCCTTCATTCAACCGATATCCTCCGCAAAAGGGAGCAGAAGGTTCGCCGTGGTGATGGTGATCGCCCATTGGTGCGTCCTGCCGAGACAGGGGTGCGTGAAGAGGGAGGTAAGGAATATTCCGGGGCGTCTTCGGGGGTGAAGGGGGGAGGCAGTGTCCACCTGAAATTCTCCACGACCGATAAACAATTACGACTGACAGAGACCGGTGATCAGGGTGAAACCAAAGGTCTCCTCCCCTCCCTGAAGGTAATAGGGCAGGTGTGTGAGCGGTACATTCTCGCTGGCTCGGCTGCCGATGACGAACTGTTCCTCATCGATCAGCATGCGGCGCATGAGCGTATTTTATATGATCAGCTCTGCGAAGGGAGAACCGGTCGTCTCCAGCGCCAGGATTTGCTGGTTCCGCTGGTGGTCTCCCTGAGACCGGCAGAACATGCCGCACTGAAGGAGGCCTCCCGTGTCCTTGAGGACCAGGGCTTTGTTGTCGAAGAGTTTGGCGGTGATACCATTGCCGTCCGGTCTGTACCAATGGTACTTGGCAAACGTCTCGGCGCGGAGATCATCAGTGACATTGCAGGGGATCTCATTGCCGAAAAATCGCTATCTTCTGATGAAAGAAGTGAACAGATTACCTGTATGGTAGCTTGCCGGGGTGCCATAAAGGCAGGCACAACGCTGAGTAATGAACAGATGGAGCGTCTGCTGGATCAGCTCTCGCGAACCAGTGAGCCATACACCTGTCCCCACGGACGACCTGTCATCCTCTCGTATACCATACAACAACTTGACCGGTTGTTCCACCGGTCCTGAATAATTCCCGTCGTCCCGGGAGAGATGTTCCGGCGGATTGATATTATGCCCTCATCCCCGCACTCATACGACAGAGGTCATGCATGATGCGAAGGACGACGAGACGTTCGCCTTCGGTGATGGTCTGTGCAACAATGAAGGTGAGAAATCCCTGCCTGCCGAATATATCCCTCACCTCGTCGATGCCGGTACATTCAGATATGAGGAGCAGAGCTCTGCCAAAGGGGGCGATAATGCCGGACAGAATCCCTGCAAATCTTCGTATGGCATCACGGCCATCTTCTCCGCCGTCAAGGGCGTATTCCAGCCAGTCATCCATACGTTCACCTTCAGATGTCGGAAGATAGGGCGGGTTAAAGAGGACTACATCAAACCTGCGGCAGATGCCCGATGCGAGATCCGTCCTGATAACCTCCACACCCTGCGTTCGTGCGGTTCTGCAGGCATGCGGATTGATGTCGGTTGCATAGCAGCGGGTAATCGCCGAGACGTGCCGCGCAATATAGCCACTGCCGGTTCCAATTTCCAGCACTGTCTCTCCGGGCTGCACCTCATGCATGGCTGCCTCCAGAAGGAGCATTGTGTCTGCTTCGGGCTGATAGACCTGCGGATGCCATGGTGCCGGGATGGCTTCAGTCGCATTCTTTCGGTTATTGAATTTCGGCTCCATGTATGTTCCTTCTCAGTATCGGCCTGCGGCATTACCCTTTAAAGCCATGTACATGCTACATTGTAAATACGGACTTATGGAGATTGTCATAGGAAAAGCAGCAGGCAGGGATTTTGCCATTGATGCTCAGGAACTAGTTACGGGGAGGACCTGCATTATCGCCCAGTCTGGTGCCGGGAAAAGCTGGAGCATCGCGGTTGTGTGTGAACAGCTCTGCCGGTACAGGATTGGATTCTGCCTCATCGATACGGAAGGGGAATACTTCTCCCTGAAGGACAAGTTTGACCTGATCTGGATTGGAGCCGATGAAGAATGTGACTATGACATTGAAAAGGTAAACCTGAAGGAGATACTTATTGAATCGATGCATTCCGGTGTTCCGGTCATTTACGATGTTTCTGAAGTGGCAATGACAGACAAGGTCGCGCGTCTTGCCCATATTCTCTATGACATTGCAACAGAGGAACGACAGCCGTATCTATTGGTTGTTGAGGAAGCTGACAAGTTCATTCCTCAGAGTAAGGATTCCATCAAGAAAATCGAGGAAATTTCACGAAGGGGCAGAAAGCGGGGACTTGGTATGCTTGTTGCGACCCAGAGGCCTGCCATCGTGACAAAAAATGTGCTGTCACAGTGCAATAACCAGATCATAGGAAAGCTCTCCATAGAAAACGATCTCAAGGCGGTGGATCTCTTCTTCGGCTCTAAGAGGGAGGTTGAAGAACTCTCCACTTTAAATCCCGGTGATTTCTTTGTGATGGGCGGTCTGACCCGTGAAAAGACCAAGATGCGGTTTGCAAAACGGGAAACTAAGCACAGGGGGCTCACCCCCCTCCTCTCCTATCGTGATCCCAGTCCGTTATCAGCGGGTCCGTCTGAGGAAGAAGAACCTGAAATTCCAATAGCGTCTCCGGAAGAATCCGGAAAGGAGGCTTTCGAGCCGGCGAAGCTTTCAGGGAAAATTTCTTCTGCCGAGGGAGCGCCACCATCCGGTGAACCAACAGGCAATACACCACCGCCCAAGGCCTCAAAACCGGCACGTGCAAAGGTACGAAAGAGACGCAGTCCGTCCCCTCTGGCTCTGAAGGGGATGCAGGTGCATATTACCCGTGATGAGGCGCTGAATATTGCAGGGGGAAGGCTGAAGAAAAAGATGCTCATTTTTGGCGAAAATGAGCGTCTTGCATCGGTGGATCTGTTGTACTGGCCCCTCTATCATGTGAATGTCAGGTATATCGCTGGTATCATCAAGAAGAATACCCAGGAAACCGCATTTTTTATCGACGGCATCCACGGCCACTGTGCTGAACCCGAGGGCGGGCTACGGCTCAGACCATGTTTTTCTGACTATATCGGGCTTTCGGAAGAAGCGATACGTGTTCTCTCAGCATTTTCCATGTCAGGGGAAACCGCCACAGAGATTGAGGCGGCAGCACGAATTGGCCCCGGGGATGTCGAACGAGCGATTGATGAACTGCTTGCAAGGAAATTAATTACCGCAGCCGACTATGCGGGAGGAGTTCCTGTCTATGTCCCGCTGGTCAGTCACGGCACCCCCAAACTTGGTACTTCCGTGCGCACTCTGCCCTCGTCCCCCGTTGTCCTTGAGGAGGTGACCGTTGAAGAGTGCCCTGTACGCACCGATGATATCCGGACAATTCTCAAGGTCATCGAACCTACTTCTGAAATCCGCACCTGTGACAGGTTTTACTATCCGGTATATGAGGTATCCATCGCATCAGGCACATCGGTGAGGTCTGTTTTTATCGATGGAGTGCACGGAACACGGGTAATGATACAAAAAAATTAAATGTCTTTTTTTGATGCCGTAAGACTCTCTTCTGATTTCAGGACTCCGGCATTTGCAATATCTGCAAATTCCTTGAGAGAGAGTTCTTCCGGTCGTTTCATGAGAACTTCATCCGGGAGAGCGGCAATGATAAGGTCGGTTCTCTCCCCTCCGAGCAGGCTCCGTGATGTTTTAAGCCCCTTTCGCACGGTTTTCCTCCGGTGGGAAAAGAGTTCGCGAACAACCAGTGCATAGAGGTCCGTGTCTGCAATCGGGTACGGAGGAGACCGCGGGGTAATTTTCATGACCCATGAATAGACCTCCGGCGGTGGTGAAAACGCTTTGGGAGAAAGTTGCATCATTGTTTTAATTTTTGCGTACGTCTGCACCATAATGGAAAGTCTGCCCACACCTGGTGTTCCGGGGGGGGCGATCATACGTTGGCCGAATTCCTTCTGGTACATCAGCACCGCCTCAGTAAACCCGATGTCAAGGAGGCGAAAGGTGATCTTCGATGAGGCTGAATAGGGGAGGTTTGCAACAACCTTTTCAAAGGGGGGAATCTCGCACCTGATGGCATCTCCATGAATCAGTATGAGAGTTCCCTCTTTGATCTCACGGGCAAACCGGATTTTCAGGTTCTCAACCAGACCGCTGTCTAGTTCAACTGCAATGACAGTCGCGCCACGGTTCAAAAGAGCTTTGGTAAGAGGGCCTTCGCCAGGACCTATTTCCAGAACCCGCTTTCCGGCAACATCGACCATTTCGGCAATTCTTTCGATTGCTTTCCTGTCGATGAGAAAGTGCTGGTCCCTCGGTGCCTTCATTTCGACGTGAAGAGACGGTATTTGATCTCCGGATCTTCAATCTCTTCCATGATTCGTTTCACGACCATCTGCTCGGGATGCGGAATGGCCTTGATTCGCGTGGAGATATCTTCGAAATTTTCAAACGGCTGTTTCGTTCTTTCATCGAGGATCTCCTGGAGAAGTTTCTTCCCGATCCCCGGAAGAAGATGGAGCATATGCAGCTTGATTGAGATGGGAACGGCATTGTTGTAGAAGTCAACAAATCGCTGTTCTTCTTCTTTTACAATAGCTTCGATTGCGAAAGGAAGCTCCATCTTTGCGGTCTGGGTAAGATCCTCATAACCGACACGACGTTTGACCCGCTCAATTTTATCCCGTTCCTTGTCTCCTATATACACCACATCATGGAGTTGTATATCATTCACTTTTGGGACAAGTTCCAGAAGTTTGAACTGATCCTTACCGACTCCCTGTACAAGTGGTTCAGGCTTGTACTGCTGACGGATCACTTCGACCCGTCCGCGTGGGAGAAAGTCAATAACGACTGCATAAAGCTCTTTTTTATCAGACCGCAAGATAATCACCCTCAATAATGAGCTAAAACAAGGTCGATGATCTCATCGAGTTCATCACCCGTCAGGGTGAACCGCTCTTTGGCATAGATTGCCCGCAGTTCGTCCCGGGTTTTTGGCATAATATTGACAATCCGGTAAGCAATGTCAGGTTTAATCTTTTCCACCTTGGAGAGCTCTTCAAGAAGTGCCCTGGCATTGTCCGCATCGGTTTTTGAGAGATGATTGGCATGCTCAATACTCCTGCGGAGTTCATAAGACATCTCACTTCCTGATTCGATCCGAGCCGATTCAACGGCAAGGAGCGTCTCACGTACTTCGGGGAGCGAAATCCTCTCTTCACTAACTATTCCCTTAACTTTCATGCCAATCACAGGAAAAATTATAATTTTTGGGGTTTTAGATGTTGCGGTCGGGAAACGACAGTCTTGACGCTGTTGCCATCGTTGACCTGAAGAACCCATGCACGTCCCTGACGTCCCACAATCGTCCCGGTCTTTCCATGGAACCTGCGGTGCGGCATCCCTTTCTGGATGCTGGAGTCGATGACGACATGGACTTTCTGTCCTTCATCAAATTTCTGTATGACTGACGTTACCGGTGCAATACCGCGGCGCCTGAGCGCTTTTTTAAACTTATACCTGGTCTTCTTTCTCGGGCCGTTGTGATGTGCCATTTTCCTTATCCTCCATTTGTTCGGTCTTCTTCTCCGGAACCACCCCTTCAACGTTGATCACGTCCAGGGCGGCGACCCGGGCTGGTGCCCCGAGGCATTCCGTAAGACTTGGTGTTGTTCTCTTGTTGTCACCAGAGATGAGCTCTTTGATGTAGAGGCCAGCATCGCCGACAACTTCGATCACATATTTGCCGTCAACCACATCCACAAGCTCAACGTCGATGACATACCGTTTGCGTATCTTGTCAGCCCTTCGATGCGAAACCCTCTCAGGCGTGCGCTGCGAAATTTGAGCACCTTTCAGGGTATTCAGGGATGATTTGATATCATTAACGGAGAATTCGCCGTCGACTTCTACCAGAATGCTGTATTTCTTATGAGCTTTTCCGGATTTAATGGTTTCCACCTCACGCTTGTTGCTGAGATGGTCAAAGGTGACGGCGACCTTTCCGTCTGCGTGCCGGTTGACTTCTTCTTCAAGATACTCGAGAGAGATACCCTGCCGCAAAGGATGCATGACCTCAAGTACAAAGGGCCTTCCGGTCCCAAGCATCCTTGCATCGATATCTTCCCTTCCGGCCCCGTGGAGTATCGCATCTTCTGCCTGAAATTCCTCCACAACACGCGCGCCTATCAGCTCTTCAACGGACGTTTCATACATCTTTCCGGTGAAGTTGCATCGTGGACATCCCTTCCCCCTGCATTCGCGGCAATGCCAGCGAGTCTGTGGAATTCCCCGGAGGAACTTGCGATACCTCCCGTAGATGAACACAGGATTAATCTCTACCTCCACGGAATCCTCATCGATATTGCATACTGCGACAATGTCCGGTCGCTTGAAATCAACCTCTGTTCCTGTGCGGGCAGTGACAATCTTTCCCACTTCACGGTTGAACTGTGCCTTCAGGGGCTCGGGGGATTTCAGGCCAATATCGCTCCAAACCATCTCCTCGCTTTCCGCCATCATCGGCGGAACTCTGCATCCGACAAGCAGTGTCCGGTATTCGATTCCCTCGAGAGCATCGATAATTTTGTCTGCCCATGCATCGACATTGTCAAAGATATTCCCGCAAATCCAGCAGTCCCCTTTTTCAGGGGAGTATGGGATGTCATCTTCAAGTGCAAGTGCTGTGCGAAGACCCTCACCCCGTTGTTTGTTGGCAATTCCGAAGGAGCGTTTCCCGAAAAACCGTCCAAGGCAATGATCGCAGATTGGGCCGTATTCGAGTACTCTCCTGGCATCTTCTATAACTCCGATGGTTTCTCCCTCCTGTCCATTTCATTCAGCATGATGGTGATCGTATGGTCCGCGTGAAGAATTTTCGGGCCGACCGATACCTTTTGTACATCCCGTATGAGATCCTCTTCCCCTTCTGAAAAATTCATGTGATCAGAGAGAAGATAGGCTTCCGGGAGTTCATCAGTAGTTCGGATGTCCACTCCGTGTTCATCGAGAAGGGCTACCTGAAATTCCGAGAGAAGCCGTTCAAGACCTCCCCTGCGAATATAGACTCCTTTGGTCGATTCGGTAAACTCATCGCTGCAGGTTATACCCAAGGCCTTTTTTATCAGCGACCCTGCACTTCGTTCATCGGGATTCAGGTAACGCACACGTTCGCCGCTGAACAGGATGGTCTTTGGTGGATTCGGTTCCCCGAGCAGAACAAGATAGCATTCCACATCTCTGCGAAGATCGTGGGAGAGAAATAGCGAGGAGTTAACGCAGCGACAGAGGACATCCATCCTCCCTGCGCTTCCTGGCATATCATTCAGGGAAAAATCTCCGGATGTCAGGGCCTTGTGGCCGATCACAATAAATCGTTTCATCTGCCCTTACATCCCGCCGAATTTCTTCATCATGCGCTGCATGTTGAATTTACCGGCACCGCCGCGCATCCCCTTCATCATACGCTGCATGGTCTTGTAATATTTGATTAGTTCACGCACCTCTTCGGGAGAGGTTCCGGAACCAAGGGCGATGCGTTGAACCCTGGAACCGCTGATGACCGTCGGGTTGTCAAGTTCCTGGCTGGTCATTGAGTCCATGATCACCTTAAACCGGTCCATCTTGGCAGAGGTGACATCGAAGGCGTCTGAGGGAAGCTCGACATTACCCATGGGAAGCATGCCCATAACCTGCTTGAGAGGCCCCATCTTTTTGAGCGCCTCCAGCTGCTTGTACATGTCCCTGAGAGTAAATTTGCCCTTCATCATCGCGTTGACATCGATATCATCGGTGTCTATTGCCTCTTCGGCACGTTCGACAAGGGCCCTGAGATCTCCCATACCCAAAAGGCGCGAGATAAAACCGTCAGGATCAAACCGTTCAAGGTCTTCGATGGTCTCTCCGGAGCCAACAAAGACAATGCCACTGCCGGTTTCTGCAACTGCTGAAAGTGCACCGCCACCTTTTGCCGTTCCGTCCATCTTGGTGATGATGACACCATCGATCTCGATGGCTTCATGAAAGCGGCGTGCCTGTTCCCGTGCCTGCTGGCCGAGTGCTGCATCGATTACGAGCCAGCGGTGGGTGGCGTTGGTAAGCCTGTTTAGAGCGATGATCTCATCGATAAGTTCATCTTCGAGGGCGTGACGTCCCTGGGTATCGACAATCAGCACCTCTGTGGCATGGAGATTTTCGGTACCCCGCCTGACAATACCTTCGGCATCGGTTTTCCCAGGTTCGCCGTAACATGGTACATTGATCTTGTCGCAGAGGGTCTTGAGTTGCTGATATGCGCCGGGACGGAATACGTCAGCACAGATCACTCCAACGCGAAGACCTTTTCTCTGGAAATAACGGGCAAGTTTTCCGGTTGTGGTGGTCTTTCCGCTTCCCTGCAGACCTGCCATGAGAATTGTCTGGGGTTCAAGCCTGACATCGGCATCCGGCCCCATAAGGGTGACCAGCTCTTCGTATACTATCCGGAGCACATGCTCACGGACGCTCATACCTGCCGGGGGCTGTTCTTCGAGCGAACGCTGTTTGATGGAATTTGAAATGTCCATCACCAGCTTTACGTTCACGTCCGCCTGGATGAGTACGCGCTGCAGATCCCGAACAAGCTCTTCAACTGCGGCTTTATCTACGACGGTTTTACCGGCAAGCTTCTTCATCGCATCTTTGAGCCCGGTGCTGAATCTGTCTAACATTTGTCGTCTCCTCCAAGAATTTCCTCAACGATCCTCTCTGGTTCGAACGCAATGATATCATCATATCCCTGGCCGATACCGAGGAACATGATTGGCTTTCCAATGGTGTGGGCAATGGATATTGCGGCACCTCCCCTGGTGTCCATGTCTGCCTTGGTAAGGATGACTGTATCCGTCCCTACCGCATTGTTAAATTCTTCAGCCCGGATGACGGCATCATTCCCTGCAACCGCTTCATCGATGTATGTTACAATATCAGGTTTCATGACGCGCCGGATCTTTTCCAGCTGATTCATCAGATTTGCCCGGTTGTGGAAGCGTCCTGCCGTATCTGCAAGAACCACATCTATGCCATGTGCGCGTGCATACTCGACAGTATCAAACAGAACTGCAGAAGGATCAGCACCTTCCTGGTGTTTGATGACCTTAATGCCGATACGATCGGCATGCGTCTGCATCTGTTCGTTTGCCCCCGCCCTGAAGGTATCTCCTGAGCCGATAACAACGCTGTACCCGTTCTTTTTGAGATAGTGGGCGACTTTGGCCACAGTGGTGGTCTTACCAGCTCCGTTCACCCCGGTAAACAGGATCTTTACGGGCCGTTCGTGGGTCTCGATATACCCTGTCAGGGAGAATCCATCCCCAAGCACGTCGAGAAGCGCATCTTTGAGCGCCTCTACGACCATTGCATCGACGGACTGCGTAATCTTTTTTGTCGAACCGGTGAGGTTCTCTTTCATCCGCGATGAAATAGCATCAACAGCAGGAAGAGCAACATCATTTTCCAGAAGGATAATCTCGAGATCCTGAAGTGTGCCTTCAATCTTTTTCTCAGAAATGACTACTTCACGATCTTTGACGAGGGTCTTTACCCTGTCGGAAAAAGAGTGCTGGTTTCTGGCCGCGATTTTTGAAGATGGTTGTTCTGATGGCTGGGCCTGCTGTTTGGCTACAGGAGAAGATCCTGCAGGTGATTCAATATCATTGATCTTTTTCGAACCTGCAGAGGTCTCTTCAATGGACTCCTCGATATTTTTCGACAGCTTACCCCGGACATTTAGGAGTTTTGACTTCAGAGAATCAAACATGCTGGATCACGCATTATGCGCCCCGGTTCATCTGTGACTGGGCCTGCATGTAAGCCGTCTCCATTCTTGAAGCGACTTCTTTTGCCTGTTTCTGAACCTGTTCAATTGATTCGGCTACTTTCTTTTCGAGCGCTTCAAGCTCCTTTACACGATTGTTGAGATATTCGGTTGATTCTGAATTTGTACGCTCAACAACAACGTCCGAACCGATATTCAGAAGGACGGAGTCGGCATCAAGAATTTTCACCCTGAGACTCGCACCGCCACCAATCTGAAGAAGGACGGTAGGCTCCTCTTCACCTGCAAGGGTATTCAGGGTTTCAGCCGCAGTGGCTGTTTCAAGCCTGCGTCCCTGCAGCATTTCAAGCTGCCTGGAATATGCCTCCACCTGCTGGGTGAACTGCGTGAGGTACTGCTCAAGCATCTGGATGTCTCGAGGGTCCACATCATTCACGTTATTCACCACTTGCCAGAGTAATGCCGTTTATCCTGATATAATTCCTTTTAAGGTGGTGTTTACTGCCGATAATGCTGAAAATACGCTCCTCTGCGCCTTTCTCATTAGCGGCCGAAACGATTTTCGTAAAGGGTTTCCATGCATCGCGTTCACGGTATTCACCCTGCACCTCAAATGTTTGTTCTGTCATTGTAATCACTCCACAAAACCTAATACTTCTTCAATTCTTCCAAGCTCATATCCGCTCGTTGCTGTTCCCGCAAGGTATCCCTTCGAGTTTGCAATCAGTCCGGTTCCGATAAGATTGGATCCCATGTTAATCGTACCCGTTCCAACAGGGAGATCGGTGTACTCTTCGATCGCCTCGATCTCCTGTCTGGAAGATCGAGGTGGGAGGAGGAATCCCTTATTGGTCGCAACTGCAGCCATCCCGACTGTCGCAACGCCTCCGATGGGCATCATCAGGACGGGGACTTCGAGAAAAGTGGAGATCTCCTCTGCAATCCGTTCCGGCATATCGGGATGGACCACGGCCAGGTCATCATTCACAAGAATGACATTCCCTGCTGCGTTCATTCCCCGCTCAAGGAGCATAACCTTCCGGTAACCTTTCAGGAATTCAATTTCCTGTGCTGAAGCAAGTCCGGAAACAACGAACCCGCAGGAATTGCCTACCAGGAGTGACCCGATTATCGAGCTTCCCTGTATCGTCGTCTCGGCAACTTCCACATGGAGTTCTCTCCCTACGGCACTGATGTACTCTTCAGGAGCTTCGGGCGGAACGAATGCAACATCGTCGAATACACGGGTGTAAACGCCGATATGTTCGTTGCCTGCAAAGTCGATCGTATCTGTCATTTCACTCTTCTGCAAGTTCTGCCTGGACCTGACCGTCCTCGAACTTCATGGCCCGGACGCGAATTTTTCGCGGCGGTTTTTCGGATCCGTGTTCCCAGACCTTCTCATTGATACTTTTATCGAGCTTGATATCTTCGCTCTTCATGTGTTTTGAGAGATAGGTACGGATCTCTTTGATCGCACGGTTACTCCTCTTCCAGCGAGGGGCTTTTTTTACATCCCTGAGAGGAATGATGTAGATCTGTTCGTTGAGGATATCTGCCATAACCTTACACCTTCAGAGAGCTGCGCCTCCAGTTGCGACGGCGCGGGTGTGATGTCACATTCCTTTTTGTTTTGATCATTACCCATGCAGGCACGCGACGATTCTGTTCACATGCCTTTGCGAGCCTGACCTTGCGGCCCTTTGTAACTTTGCTCATGTTTCCTTCACCATGTGGTGGTATTATTCCTTTCTGCCAGTCACCAGAGACTGCTGGTGGCCGGGGGGGAATACTGTGTACGGGTCGATACCCTGTGCATTGAATGCTGCCCGGATTTCGAGTTCATAGTCCCCGTTTTCGATATGACCTGTTTCTCCGTATTCCACATTAAAGTGGCGGGCGACAAGTTCGTCAACGGCGGCTTTTCCGAATCCAAGCAGAGGACGCACGTAGGTGCACTCATACCGTGCCTCCAGACTCTGTACTTCCGGCAGGCTGAGCATAGGAACGCGGTCATTCATCCGCGTTCCATCCCCTATAACATCGTAATTCTCCCTTGCGAGGGAGGTGATGGCGTTCCTGTGCACGAGATTGATGGCATCGTTCGGATAGCCGTTCGATGTCATCATATCGACAACCGTTTCAAGGAGTCCAGCTGAAAATAGCCGTTTTCTCAATGGAAGTTCCAATGCCCGCGCTGCATTCTCAATGGCCCTGATGGGCGTTTCCCCTCTGAACACGAATGTGTTCAGTTCGACTTCATAGTCTCGGGAGAGCATGAGGGCAGCAAGGGAACTGTCCTTTCCACCGGAAAAGAGCACTCCGGCCTTCATCACTTGCGAGTAATTTTGTAGTCGGTCTTCTGCGGTGTCAGCTGTTTGAGCAGCCCTTTGAGCATCTCATCATTGATCTTACCCCTGAGTCTTCCACTCTGGGCAAGCATGACGAGTTGATGCTCGACAGCCTGTGCAAAATCCGGACGGGTCAGCTTGATGGTATTCAACCGCTCGCGTGCTTCGGGTTCAAGGATCTGCATAAGGATCATCTGGATCTGTGCGTCCTGCTGTTGCTGCCGGGCGGCCATCTCCTCTTCTGCCGCAGCCTGATTCATCTGCTGGCGCTGGAGTTCCTCCATACGTCTCCGCCGGAGGTCCGCAAGCTCGTCGTCTGCCATCTATCTCACACCCATCAGTACTTTGCTAGCGCAGCGTTCTGTTCTACGATCTCCGTTTTTACGGAGAAGGCAACACCATCAAGGAATGAACGGCCTTTTGCAGTGATAACACGACCCTTAGGGGTGTTTCCGATAAGGCCTTCCTGCTCAAGTTGCTGTACTATCTTTCGTAGTACAGAGCCGCTTCCTTTACGGAACTGAGACGGGTTTGAACCCCGGTTTTTCTTGCCTCCGTAGAATGTTCTCAGCCTTTCAACGCCGACGGGTCCGTCAACGTAAATACGGCGCAGTACAGATGCGGCGCGTATGTACCACCATTCCTCATCAAATGGTGGTGCTTCTTTGTGTACCCCTGTCTTTGCGAACTGTGCCCAGTCCGGAGACTCGACTGCTTCCATAGCTTTGAGCTCTTCTGCAGCCTTCTGGATGAGTACCTCAGGGGGTATGTCGTATACGGTTGTCATTCACTAACCACTCTCATGTATGCCAAGTAGCAGTCTTTACATATTGGTCGGAGTGCCTTTTATATATTTCGTGAAGCTTGCCACTTCGGCTCTTTCTGATCGTCCTTTACCTGCGTCCAAGGACCATGGTCCTTCCGCGCACCTGTATCAGGCGTGCCGCGCAGAGATGGGCAACTTCCTCAGGTTCCACTTCAGTACTTCTGAGCCATTTGACTTTGACAATCCTGTTGTCACGTATCTGCCGGCATATTTCATCGATCGTATGTTCTGATAAGCCGCTTTTTCCAATCCAGACGCTCGCCTTCAGTTGGCTTGCTTCTTTTTGTTCAGTATGTTTATTTCCTATAATTCCTCACCACCGGATGTCTCCACTGGTTGCCACATTCACGGCATGTTATGATGATTTTTCCCCTGTGAATCCGGACCCGCGCATTGATGCCGGGAACGAGATAGGCGGAACATTTCCTGCAATATTGACGTTTGAGCGTCCTGGGGATGCGGATTCGCTCACGCATTGCAATTCTGCGTGCGCGTTCGACATAGTCTTTACTCAGTTCCGGATGAACGGCAAATTCCTTCTGTGCGCAACTGAAGAGAATTTCGATACGTTCCAGTGCGATGCCATTCTTCTTCGGACGTCTTCTGCGTATTCCCATATCCGGTATGTTCCTGGTATCTCTTGATTTCAGGCCTGAAAGTTATTCGTCTTTTGGACGAATATGGACATGGCGTCCGTTGATACTGAGCCGGTCTTCACAAAAAAGCTGCACGGCGTAGGGGAGTGCCTGATGTTCGTGTTCCATGATCTTTTTTACAAGTAAATTTTCATCATCGGTCTCTTCAACATCGACAACTCTCTGGAGAATGATCGGACCTGAGTCCATACCTTCGTCGACAAAGTGTACTGTGCATCCGGCAACCTTCACGCCATAATCAATTGCCTGTTTCTGGGCGTGGAGACCGGTGAAACTGGGAAGCAGGGACGGATGAATATTAATCATCTTTCCTGCAAATTTTGCAGCCGTTTTGTCATTGAGAAGTCTCATATATCCGGCGAGGACGAAGAGATCCGCGCCGGTTTCATCCATTGCCTGTTCGAGTTTCTGGTCATAGTCGGATCGAGTGCCAAAGGAACGAAAATCAATGGCACACACCTCGATACCTGCATCAACCGCCCTTTCAATCGAATAGGCCCCGGGATTGTCGGTTATCAGGCGGATGATACGGGCAGGAATTGCACCGTCTCGTACACGGTCAATAATGGCCTGAAAGTTGGATCCGTACCCTGATGCGAGAACGGCAATGCGTTTCATAGTATTTATTTGGCCGGGAGAATCTTAACGATTCTCACCGTTGCTTCTTTCCATCGGGAAGATAAGTTTGAGATCTTCGATGCGTTTATCCGCCATTCTCATCACCATCAGCCGGATTCCACTTTCCGGAATCTCGACGACTTCTCCCTTCCGGGGAATGTGCCCCAGTTGGTTGATGATGAGGCCCCCTATCGTCTCGTATGAATCGTCGAGAGGCAGGTGGATATTGAGGGTTTCATTGACCCGTTCGACCCATGCGCCTGCATTGATGATATAGACCATGTCACTGATCTTCTGAATTTCCGGTTCTTCCTCGTCGAATTCATCCATGATCTCTCCCACGAGTTCCTCCAGAATGTCTTCGACGGTGATGATACCTGCAAAGGTGCCATATTCATTGATTACAATGGCTATGTGCAGTTTTTTCTTCTGCAGTTCACGAAGCAGATCATCAATGTCCTTCGTTTCGGGTACGAAGTATGCTTCATAAATGAGGTCGGGAATGGTTACACCCTCCCGCTTTGAGTAAATCGCCTCAAATACGTCTTTGACATTTAGAATACCGATGATGTTGTCTATCTGGTCATCATAGACCGGGATGCGCGTATACCCAGTCTCATTGAAGATGTTGATGGAATCCTCAAGAGGATCCTCGACATCAATCATGACCACATCGGTGCGTGGTGTCATGACCTCACGGGTAATCGTATCTGAGAAGCGAAACACCCGGTAGAGCATCTCATGTTCCTGTTCCTCGATGGTTCCTTCCTCTTCCCCCACATCGATCCACTGCTTGATCTCGTCTTCTGTAACCGTTGGCCGGATTACCTGGTCCCGGGAAAATGCTTTTTTGCCGAGATCGAGAATCCGGAACAACGGGTAGAGGACATACGACATGTAGAGTATAGGGCGTGCTACCAGGAGGGCGACATGTTCTGACGACCGGGAAGCATAGGTCTTTGGAATGATCTCCCCCAAGGTGAGCAATACGAGCGTGGTAAAAAAGGTCGCTACCCCTACCCCTATTTCACCCCATATGGAAATGGCAACTGCCGTTGCGATTGAGGCCGCGGCAATATTTACGAGATTATTGCCTATGAGAATGGTAATTAAAAGGCGATCAGGGTCGGCCTTCAGATGCTCCAGAGCAACAGAACCTTTTTTCTTCTGTTCTACAAGTGTGCGGACCTTTGCAGGATTTATGGAAATGAGCGCAACCTCAGAACCGGAAAAGAATCCTGAAAGAATAAGGCAGGCCACAAAAATTATCAGTGCAATACTGGTGTCGATCATTGCACCACGCCGTCCATGCGGCTTAAAGAATGGTATCTATTCATATACTGTAACGCATCTTCTTTGGTGGTATATCCAGATAAAACCTTTTAATCAAAGAACCTTTCAAGGCACAAAACTTCTTCCCTGAGAATTGCCACCTTTTCCGTTCCTGAAAGCTGTCTGCTGAAACGGAGGTCTTCCAGTTCAAGTATCAGTGGTCCCGCATAGCCATAATCGGCGAGGAGCGTGAGGGCGCGGGATATGTCTTCGTTGCCATCAATGCGCATGTGCGGTCCTCCCGGGCCGACAGCACTGACATGGATGTTTGCTATCCTGTCGAAAAACCAGTTGATGTAATCCTCCAGGTCATCGGCATTGCCGATGGCCGCGTGTGCAGTGTCAAGGGTAAAATTGAGCCAGGGATGGTTTTCAAGTGTCTCTGCCATCTGGTCCGGAGCGCAGAGCAATGCATTGACTTTAGGTTCCATATTTTCAATGGCAACCGGCACCCCCGTGTCTTTCATACATGTATGGACGGCGTCAAGATAATATTCCAGTCTTTGGTAGTCCATTTCTGACGGTGGACGCTTTGCGGTTCTTCTTCCCGGATGTATGGTCAGGAGGGAGGCATTGACGAGCGCTCCGATTTCTCCGGCATTGCAGGTATATCCAATCGATACTTCAACAACTCCGGGGTTGATCGAGCAGGGATTGAGGTCCAGTACAGGTCCATGTATTGCAATGGGAGAGAGGTTGGGGTGCGCATCAATTGCATCCGTCAGCTCCTGAACGGGCAGTCCGGATAACCAGAAATATGGCGTTTCAACCCAGAACTCTATTGCTGTACAACCGGCCTGTTCCAGATAAGTAAATATTTCACCGACACGATATTCATGGAAAAACATGCTCGAACAACCAATCCGGACCATGATCACTCCTATCCTGTAGTATCCCTTTAACTTTCTGTTACTATCGACCCATAGGTTGATCATGCTGGGTAATGATATCAGACAGATGGACTGGTTTAATGGGGACGAGGCCTCCTTCACTGTCTATTCCGTCGAGCAGATTTCAGAGGTCATACGGGATCTTCTGGACGATCACCGTCTGCATGACGTGTGGATTTCGGGGGAGGTCACCAACTGCACACATCACCGGTCCGGACATCTGTATTTCTCCCTTTCCGGAAGTGCGCTCTCGTCCAACCGCCCCTCGCTTATCCGCTGTGCGGTATGGAAATCATATGCCCGCGAATTTTCGTTTCTCCCTTCAAACGGCATGCAGGTTCTTGCATACGGTTCAGTAGATCTCTATGAACCGAACGGAGAATATAAATTTATTATCCGGGATATGCGGCCCGCCGGGGAAGGGGACAAACACCTGCTGGTTGAACGGTGGAAAGAATCGCTTGCACGGGAAGGTCACTTTGATCCTCTGGTAAAAAAACCCCTGCCGAAATTTCCTGTTTCTGTCGGTGTCGCCACAGCTGAAACAGGGGCTGCACGCAGGGACATAGAACGGGTCATTGCACGCCGGTATCCATTATCCGTACTTCTTGCACCCTGCAGGGTTCAGGGGGAGGGTGCGCACACGGAGATTGCTGATGCTATCCGGGCCCTCGACGGGAATGTTGATGTGATCATCGTCGGAAGAGGAGGGGGAAGTTTCGAAGATCTATTTGAATTCAACCACCCTGATGTCGTCAGGGCAGTTGCTTCCTGTACGACCCCGGTCGTAAGTGCGGTCGGTCATGAGGTTGATACGACACTGGTGGATTTTGCTGCTGATGTCCGTGCTGCAACGCCCTCAGTTGCGGCGGAACTTGTGGTCCCCGACCGTGCCCAGATGAGGCGGGAACTGGGGGAGATCCATGATCGAATCAGACGTTCGGCAGGACGCACCATTGCACGCGGGCAGGAAGACCTCACTTATCTATGCCTCCGCCTGCGACCGGATCGCCACAGGAAGAGAATAAATTATGAACAGGAGAGTCTGGCAGATATGAGCGGACGAATGAGCAGGGGATATCTTCGTTTTCTGGAACAGCGCAAAGAAGGTGTTGCACATCTGTCGGGCCTGCTTCGTGCCGCACATCCCCTGATCCCCCTTGAGCGTGGATATACCATGGTGCGGGACAATAGCAGACTCATATCATCCGCATCAGAAGTCCGTGCCGGAGATGAAATCACCATATTCTGGCATGACGGTTCGGCGCTGACAAAGGTTATGGAGATACGTTATGACGGAAAGCTATGAAAATAAATTGGAAGAACTGAAAGAAATCGTTGCAAAACTTGAAGATGGTTCTGCTCCTCTGGATGAAATGATCCTACTGTATGAGCGAGGTACCACGCTTGTTAAGGAGTGCGAAAAAATTCTTGAAGAAGCTGAAATGAAGGTGTCTCTTCTTCAGGGCCGGTAAATACCTCCATTTCAACGGTCATTGTATTGCCCTCCTTCAGCCATGCAATCAGGGGGCGGGGTATCCCGGATGCGGGAATATCCGAGTATATCCCTATTGTGCGGTCACAGATAAAACCACTCATGCGCCAGACGAGGTCCGAGGGGTGTGAAAGGGTCAGTTTACTGCTCCCCTTTGATAAAATGGTGCAGATATGGTCTCCTCCTCTCAGTGTGGTTCTGAGTGCCGCGGTATCCTTCGCAAGAGCTGATTTGAACGCTTCTGAAAGTCCCGAAGCCCCTGTTTCGGCATCAATTCCGATGATGCATGTCCCACATGTCGTCAGATATGAGTCCGTCGTTATCTCAAAGGTACTCCTATGATCCGCTGTGACATTCTGATGGCCTGAACACTGGAGGCGTTCGCGTATGCAATCTTCCATTCTGCTGCACAAAATGTCAGTCTGTCAATATTTCAATATTGTCGTACCTGCATCACTGCCCGGTCGGGAGAGTATATCATCTTAACGGTTCAATAAGTTGGGAATGAATACGTATTGCAGATGCCCGTCCTGTGGTAAGGAAAATGACCATGCAATACTCAAGGAGGCCAGTGACCTTCTGGTGCAGTGTGCGGATTGTGGGAATATTTTCCATATCGCGAGGCCGCAGGAACCTGAAGTCCGTGTCATCCGTACAGTTGTCAGCGATGCCGAAATATCTGAGGTAGGAAGCGTTGAACTCCTGGAAGATGAGATCTGTGGTGTGGGAGACCTGCTGGTCGTTGAGGTTGGCGACGAGGTTTTCACCGTTGAAGTTACGGGAATTGAGTGTGGGGATAAGCGCAGGAATGCGGCAAAAGCCTATGAGATCTCAACTCTCTGGACGCGGCTTGTCGATGAAGTGGTGGTGAAGGTTTCCGTGCATGATAAACGCAGAACCATCCCGTACTACATCAGGTGCGAGGGCGAACGGGATTTCGTGATTGGCGAGATCGAAAAAGTTGAAAAAATTCCATTCAGGATTACCCATATAAAACTGAGGAACGGGTCTATGATGCGTAAAGAAGGATGGAAGGCCTATGCCAGAAAGATTACACGGGTCTATGGAACCCGGGTATGATCAAAGATACCGGCGAACCGCCTCTTCGAGTTCCTCAGACTGAATAACCCCTTCAAATTTTTCTTTTATTTCGTTATCGAGAAGGACAATAATCGTTGGGGTGAGGTGCAGGTCGTATTTCTTAATAACCTCCGGCGTTTCCACCGCATTGATCTCCTCTATTTTCACTCCTGCTTTTTGTTCAACCTCACGATTGATTGGTTCCTGCTCATCGCAGCCGACACAGTTTTTTTGATAAAAACACAGCACCTCGAGTGGCATAAAAAAAAGATGGGGGTGGAGGTATAAATACCTCCCGGCTTCGGTGGAATCCTGGGGGATTAGGCGATTGCGGTTACCCTGATGTCGGCACCGGCATACCCATAAAGGACATTCAGGCTTTCGTCCCCAATACTGGTAATCTTTGCGTAGCGCGTTGCAATAGTCTCAGGGGTTGCATTGTCAACGGCGATTTCCGGCTGAGGGGCAAACCCGAGTGGGATCCACATGCCTATTTCCGCTTCCGAGAAATTTCCGCCGATATTCTCATACTGGACCTTCGTCATTTCGCGCTCCATTGAAGAACCAAAGGGGAAATATATTGTCTTCGAGTCGCCTTCTCCAAGACCGACAACACCGTCACTGATTGCCTGCATCTCAGGCTCAAAGAGTGCGTAGTTGATGACCCCCGACGGGTAGATATAGACCTCGACAGGTACTATAAAGTCATCATATGTCTGGTTAACCATGAATTGAATCGGCTGGCTGACACCTGCAAGAACCCCTTCTGTTTCCACAACAGAGGTGTCGGAGGTTATGATGGGTATTCCTGTTTCATCACGTATGGTATACTCTACAGCCACAATCGATCCTTCTTCTGCTTTCTTGAATATATTGAAGAACCCCATGGTCAGGGTGAATCCAAGAACACAGGATATCAGGACGAATACGACGAATACCCGGGTCGCTGTCTTCGCCCAGTCATCGTTTTTCTTCTTCGTATCCTTTTTTGCCATTAGGTATTAGGTTTGCAACTGCATGCCTTAAAGCTGTATTATCCTGCTATCCTTCCCCAAAGAATTACCTGGTTTTGTATGTGGGATACATTTATCTGGATTTGCTCTATGTATGATTGTATCTGAGTGCGAGTCTCAGGGCAAATGGAGGTAAAATAATGGCTATCAGGAGAAGGTATCCGTTTAATATGCTATGGAATGAACTGGATGAAATGTTTGCGGAATGGGAAGAACGTGTTCACAGCACCATGACAACGGGGACCTCTCTTCCAGCGGTGGTGGGACCAGCGCTTCGGGGGGAGTGCCGTGTGGATGTCTGGGAGCAGGAAGACGAGGTCCTCGTTGCTGCTGATCTTCCCGGAATCGAGAAGCAGGAAGTGAGTATTCGTCTGATCGAACCACAGATACTTGAAATTGCTATCGAGAAGAAGGTCGATTACGAGGAAACGGAGGAACCTTCGTATTATGTCCGTGAACGAATCATAGGCAATATGAAGAGAAGGGTGTATCTGCCTTCGGAGGTTGTTGATGAAGGTTCAGTTGCGACCTTTACTAATGGTGTTCTTGAAGTCCGGCTTAAAAAGCATGAGCGCGAAACCGGTACTACCATTCCGATTGAATAACTCTCATTTTTTCTATCGATTCATTGATGATTTCCTGGTGACAATAGAGAACGAACATGGGGAAAAAGAAGGTCAGGGACTACATGACCTATGATGTGGTGACGGTAGATTCTGGCGGTACCGCAAAGGATGTCATAAATGCTATACGGGATACCAACCATGACGGATTTCCGGTCGTGGACGGGAAAAAAGTTGTGGGGTATGTGGCTGCACGCGATCTTCTCTTTGTCTATCCACACACGCCTGTTGAGAGAATCATGTCCCGGCACCTGATCGTGGCAGACCCTGATATGGATATTAATGATGCCGCACGGGTTATTTTTCGCTCGGGGATACAGAAACTTCCGGTTGTCGATGATGAAAATAACCTCATCGGGATTATTTCAAATGCCGATGTGATTCGGTCCCAGATTGAGCACGTGTCACCGGATAAGGTCTTTAAATTTATCGAGACCCTTCGACAGCTGCATGATGTTGAACCCGCACTTGTCCGTGAATCTGTCCCAATCGCGGAGCTTTTGCCAACCCAGTCAAAAATATACCAGGACGAACTGGAAGGGCGTATATATGAGATAAAAAAAGGACTCGCAGAACCGCTGATAGTAGTACGCCGTCCTGGAAGACTCATTCTTGTTGATGGCCATCATCGGGCCATTGCTGCCAAAAGAATTGGCATCAAGGAACTGGATGCGTATATTATCGAGATTGACGAAGAGATAGAACTTGGGCTGGAGCGGACAGCAAGAGAGATGAAATTGAAAACCCTGGATGATGTCCGGGTTCTCGATTATGCACGGCATCCTCTTGTTGCGGTGACGCATCGCCTGATGCGGCACAACTGATCTATTCAGGACCCGTGATGGGATGGATCGTACTTTTCATTGAGTACGATCTCCTTGACTGCGATTCCTTCCTCAATAATTGCCTCGGGCCAGATTCGTATTCCTGCATGAACCACTGCATCTCTTTTAATGACAGATCGGGGCCCGATAACAGTATCATTTTCTATACTGCATCCTTGTTCAATCGATGCATGATTATCGATGATGCTTCCGCTGATAGTGGAGCCGTCTCCAACATGCACGTGGTTGTAGAGGGATGATGAAAAGATTTTAGCCTTTTCACCGATCCGGCAATGGTTCCCTATGCTTGTATACGGGCCTATGATCACATCCTTTTCGATCTCGGTTCCCGCACCTATGGAAACCGGCCCGATTATCTTAGCATTCTGCCCGACAACAACGGCATCACCAAGATTCACCGGTCCATGGATGGTTCCTCCCTTCACAGTGATGTCGCCGGAAATGTTTGTGTATGACATCTCCTGGAGTTTCCAGTGCTCTGCTTCCCTGAGTGATCGAGGGCTTCCGACATCAGACCAGTTCCCCCGTGCCAGCCATCCCGCAAGGTGGGTGTCTGGATTATTCATCAGGATGGGAAAGAGATCCTTTGCAAAATCAAATTTTGTATTGAGGGGGATATACTCGAAAATTTCAGGATTACAGACATACATTCCGGTACTTGCGAGGTTCGAGAAGATCTCGCCGGGTCCGGGTTTTTCCTTGAACCGGAGGATATGATATTCTGCATCGATCTCTGCAATGCCGTATTCGGATGGTTCGTCGATACTCAGGAGACCAATTGACGCAATTGCATCTCCGCGAATGTGTTCCCGGTAAAACTGCAGGAGATCGATATCGGTAATATGGTCCCCGCCTACCACGAGAAACGGAGAGTCCGAGAGATGGTCCCGGGCATTGGAGACACTCCCTGCGGTGCCGAGTTTGGTATCTTCATGGACGTAGGTGATCTCCGCACCAAAGAGCGACCCGTCACCGAGGGTCTTTTCGATAATGTCACCTTTGTATCCAATGGTGATGATGATATCCGTAAAGCCGAGGTTAGCCAGATGATCCACCAGGTGGATGATTGACGGTACATTGACAATCGGAATGCATGGCTTTGGCCTCTCGAATGTCAAGGGGCGAAGGCGTGTTCCTTCTCCGCCACACATGATGCAGACCTTCATGAATGATGGTTTGTGTTTCTCGTCAATAATTCTGCCCGTTTTATCTGTGATGGATTTACTGGTGGGCAATTATCACATACTCTGGAGACAATATCTTCCCTATGGAGCGGGAGGCGTTTGAGTGTACAATCTGCGGGCGTTGCTGTTTTGGCATGGGCAAGTACGTGCGGGTTGTTGGACAGATGGGCCCGAATAATATCGCGGTCCGTCATGAACTTTCCAATGAAACTTGTTATGTAACAATTGTGAAAGAATACCGGGATGATTTTGATCTGGCAGAAGCAATGGGGATAAAAAGCGGATGGTGTCCGTTTCTGCGGGAATCAGAAGATGGAACCTTCCCCTGTGCCATCTATGAAAACCGTCCCAAATTTTGCCGGGATTTTACCTGTTGCCGGATGCGGGTCTATAGTAGTGATGGGATTCCCGTGGCACGAGTTAAGAGCAAATCCTCAGTAATTACCGATGATGAAGCCTTTGCCGAATGGTGGAAGAAGAATGCCGCGTCGTATCCCGGGGAAGGGAAAGAATGGGAAGAAGGGGTAACCAGACTATTAGCCTCAGAAGGATACCGGGTGGTCTGGTATGACTAAACGAACAAAAAGAACACTATACGTCTCCGGCGGATCGGTTCAGTGTCTTGAGAAAAAAAGGGAACCACTTGAACGATGTCGTTTTTGCGTACATTCTGTTCTCTTTTATTCACGCGGGGCCTGGCGCCCCTCACCTGCACGGGCGTACTGTCTCGCAGCCAGAACCACTGAGGAGGTCCCTCTTGCTACTGTTGAAAAAGTATGCTGTGATGATGCAGGCCTGGAGGGATTCAACAGTATTATGAATGTGATAAGTTAACGGTCAAACCCCAAAAAAATTCATGATGGCGTCCATGTCCAGGTGACGTTCAAAATGGGTGGCCAGTTTTTCATACGCATCATTGGTAAATTCAGGGTAATTCTCAGGAAGCGGGGTGTATTCAATGCCTTTCTTTTCGCAGAGATACGAGAGAAGACCGTCAACAGCGTTTCTGTTCAAAAACAGGCCATGGAGATAGGTCCCAAAGATCAGACCGTTCTCCGACACTGCTCCCTCCGTTTCGAAGGCATGGCGGCACTTCTCTATGTTGGAAGAACCCATATGGATTTCATATCCTGAAACGGTGCCAATCCGGGAGAGAATGGGGCCGTTGGATGAAGCAGTACGCTGAACCTGGACCGTTGTTTTTGCATAGCCGGTAAATTCCGTAATAATATCGAGCAGCCCAAGTCCCTCGATTACGCAATCACCCGCTTCAATGCCATGATCATGGATCTCATTGCCGAGCATCTGATAACCCCCGCAGATGCCGATAACAGGAATACCCCTGGTTGCTGCCTCCACAATCTCCCTGTCGCATCCCGTTGACCGGATAATTTCCATATCCGCGACGGTATTTTTTGTCCCCGGGATGATTATGGCATCATATCCCTCAAGGGAGGTTCCGGGGGGTACGAAATCAACGGGGGCATAGCGCTCCAGCAGTTCAAAATCGGTGAAGTTCGCAATCCGCGGGAGCCGAATTATTCCGATTCTGATATCTCCGTCCCGTGCCTTTTTGTCAGCAATCGAGAGAGAGTCCTCGCTCGGAAGTGCAATGTCAGTATAGGGGATAATCCCGAGAACGGGTACCCCGCATTTCTCCTCCAGAATCCTCACCCCATCATCGAAGAGTGATGCATCTCCTCTGAATTTGTTGATGATGATTCCCTTTACCAGTGAGCGGATGTCATCCGGAAGGAGCATGATAGTCCCGTACAACTGGGCGAAAACACCTCCTCTTTCAATGTCAGCAACGAGGATTATTGGAAGTTGAAGGTTTCTTGCAAGGAGAATGTTTGCGATGTCACGCGAGAATAAATTGCATTCGGCAGCTCCACCGGCACCCTCGATTATGACGGATCCATATTTAGTGGCAAGGCGATGATAGGCATCTGTTACCAGGGCCAGGAGTGGTTCGGTCTGTCTGTAATATTCCCCCACCCGAACATCCCGGTAGGGTTTGCCCATAAGAACGACCTGTGACTCGCTGTCTCCCTTGGGTTTGAGGAGGACCGGGTTCATCTCCGCCTCGGGGTCCACACGGGCAGCAAATGCCTGAATTGCCTGGGCAATGCCGATTTCAGCGCCGGAACCGGTTACATATGAATTCAGGCTCATATTTTGCGACTTAAATGGAGCAACTGTGATCCCCCTGTTTGAAAGAATCCTGCAGAGTGCGGTTACCGTCATACTCTTTCCCACATGGGAGGCCGTCCCGAGGATCATTACTGACATAGATAGGTACGAGTTCAGCAGGCATTGGTAAAATAATATTGATCTAAATCTGTTTATTCCGGAATATTTGGGCCGTGGCGGGTCACCACTTTTTCGTCAATGTGCTGGGTAACAGGAGTATGCCAACAAATATATAAGCAGAGCATGAAGGTACATGGTAATGACTGGAGGTATCTGTCCTAAATGTGGACTGCCCAAAGAGCTCTGTATATGCGAAGAAGTTGCAAAAGAACAGCAGCAGATAAGCGTGAAGATCAACCGCAGGCGATACGGCAAGGAGGTAACCGTCATAGACGGTCTTGATCCGTATGACATTGACCTTGAAGAACTTCAGAAATATCTGAAAGGTAAACTGGCATGTGGAGGGACGGTGAAGGGGAACTCAATAGAGTTGCAGGGAAATCATCGTGAACGTGTCAAGAAACTCCTGCTGGACAAGGGTTACAAACTGGATAATATCAATTAATATTTTTTGTTTTTTTTAAAAAAGGGTTCAGATGAAGAATCTGAATGCCACCCATGCAATGATTACCATGACGACTGAGTATTTTAGTCCTGCCACTGCTCTTCCTTCACCCATCTGACCGGCAACAAGGCCTGAAAAGAACGCCTGGATTACTGCAGCGTGCAGGAACAGCCTGCGGTAGAAGTCCATATCAATGTTTCCGCCAAATGACATTCCTCCCGCATTCCCTGATTCAGCCATCGCGGCTCCTGCTTCTGCCATGGTGTCGAGGAATGTTCCGGTCATCACGGCAATCACGAAGAGGAAGACCATGAACGAAATGATCACAATGATGACATAAATGAGCATGTTATTGCGACGTTCTGTCTCAAGGTTGACAAATTCATAGGTGTCGGATGCTGCAGCCTGCAGGACTTCACTTACATCCCCTCCGGCATTGCTGGCCTTTGCAATGAGGTCGACACTCCTCTGGGCAAGGGTTGTTCCGATTCTCTCCCCGAACTGATAGATGGCCTCGACGAACGGAATGTTCCAGGACATTTCCGCATCAAGTTTTTTGATGTATGTCGTCAGGTTTCCGTATTCGCCGGTGGCAACAATGTGTACGGCGTTCGGCAGTGTCATTCCACTTTCATTCATTCCCGCTACATCACGGAAGAAATTCGGGAGTGATATATTCAGGTTGCGCATCTTCATGGAGTGTCTCAGGTCTAGGTAGGCAAGAGGGATGCAGGCAACCATGAGCGAGAGAAGGAATATATCATCAACAACGGTGGAGGTAAAGGCCGCCATTAGCCCATACTGGCTGATGAGGTAGATTAGACCTACGAAAAAGATCAGGATTGCAACCGGGATTGATACGATGAGAATATTCAGGGGTTTTTCTGTAAGCACCTGCACGGGGTGCTTCATGAATCTGCCGAATCCTTCTCTCGCCCTGTGCTGCTCATCCACCTTTTCGAGGATCTCCTCTTCTCTCTTTTCTTCCGGGGAGAGAGCCTTGGAATTTTCGTTCTTCTTTTTGTCAAAGATTTTCATCTCTTCACACCTCCGGTGTCATGGAACTGATCATGATGATGAACATGATACTGCCAAGGGGAATGATCCCGTAGATGACGGCGTAAAGGAACAATGGATCCGTTTCTCCGCTGATCGTTGACATAATGGACTGAAGGATGATGAGAAACAGTGTTCCTGCAACAAGTGCCGTCACATACGACTCGGAGATCAACCCAAGTGTCTCGAGAAATGTCTTCTGCTCCAGCCTGTTTTCCCTTGTATACTGCTCGGACTTCATGCGGAAATACTCAGTGAGGTTACTTCCGGAGGAGATACTCGCGTTTGCTCCCTGAAGGAAGTCACGCATCCGGGCACTGGGCGTGTAAATACCTCCTATGCGCAGCGCATCGATGAGATCCTTTCCAAATATGTCGATTTCCCTAGCAATGTACCTGGCCTCCGTTGCACTTTCTCCGTAGATTTTCGACTGGCCCAAGAGCCTGAAGACCTCGGCAGGAGTGATTCCAGCTGTTGACATTGCAGTGACGTAGTTAATGGCATAGGGCAGGGTCGCATCGATATTTCGTTTTCTTTCACCTGCCATCACACCGGGGTAGATGAGATAAATGGCATATGTCACCCCCCCGAAGATAAGAATGCTGAGAGTAAAGACGATGATCGTTCCGATAATGAGCTTAAATGGTTCAAGTGCAATTATAAAGGACGGAACAGCGCCATGATACACTATCATCTCCGGTACCTGCATGAACCATGTGATCAGACCGATGGCAATTCCTGCAAGGAGGCCCACGATGACTGATGAAATGTATGCAGTGGAAAGGTATGCCTCAAACGGGACCGTCATTCTGGCCCGCATCATGTCGGTTCTGAGAAAGAGGAAATCATCCCTCTTTTTCCTCATTCTTTCGCCGAGGAGGTTGAAGCACAGGCGTTCATAGCTATTCATACAGGTCACCTCTCACGAGATCCATGACGGTTTCGGGGTCACGGTAGTATGAGAGGAGAACTTTTCCTACTTCTTCATAGTGGCGAATCTTCTTGATACGCATCCATTCCAGAATTTCCTGCCTGCGCTTCAATTCCTCCCGCATTCGGGCCTCGCTCCAGCCTTTGGACTCCATGATATCTTCAAGGACATATGATTTGCCGGAGTACCGTATTTCGTCAGTGGCTGCATTCCATTTGAACACCTCATTTGTGATGAGTTCCTTCGTGCGTGGGTCGATATCCAGAATTTCAATCAGCGCTTTATTGCGCCTGATACGCTGACCTCCGAAACGTGCCTGCACCTGGACACTGACGAGGTCCAGAGCACTCAGCATATTTCTTGGCACATTCATTGGGGGGTTTTCGAAACGATGCACCACACTGGCGACAGAATCTGCGTGTACTGTTGCATAAGTGACGTGACCAGTACTCATTGCCTGGAAGAGTGTCTGGGATTCCTTACCACGCACTTCACCCACAAGGATATACTCGGGCCTCTGACGGAGTGCCGCACGCAGCAGTTCGTACATATCAATGGAACCCTTTCCTGCAGAGTCGAATGACTCCCTTGTTATTGAGGGGATCCAGTTTTTATGGGGGAGTTTGAGTTCACGGGTGTCTTCCAGTGAGACTATTTTTGACAGCGGGGGAATAAAGAGCGATATCGCATTGAGCGATGTGGTTTTTCCTGATGCAGTTCCTCCGGCAAAGATGCAGGATTTCCCGTTTTCAACTGCAAGCCAGAAGAAGGCAACGGAGAGGGGAGAGTAGGTGCCCCACTCGATGAGATCTGTCGGGGTGATCGGTTCTTCCTTGAATTTACGGATGGTAAATGTTGAGCCGTGCGCTGTCACTTCATGCCCGAGAGTCATCTGAATACGGGAGCCATCCGCCATGGTTGCATCAAGCATCGGCTCTGAAATGGAGATGTACTTGCCTGCACGCTGAGCCAGTTTGGTAACAAATGAATCCAGCTCAGCAGTCTTGTCATAGTGCAGGTTGCTCTGGATGGACTCATAGTTCGAATGGAAAACAAATATTGGGGAGTTGAGGCCGTCACAGGAGATATCTTCGATATATTTGTCATGCATGATGGGATCGATGAGACCGTCGCCAAGAAACGTCTTCTGAATATTATAGTAGACCTTGGCACGTGAGGGGGGGGTCAGTTTTATGCCATAATCAGAAATGATTTCATCAACGGCTGTCCTGAGGGCGATATCTGCCGTTTCTTTGGTAAGGTCCTGAGTATTTACGTCGAGAGTTTCAAAGAGCCTCTGGATTATTTCATCCCTCAAAACCGTTTCCGCATCGGTTAACTCCGGTTCGATGACACGGTACTGGTATTCGTGTGCATTGTGATCGAAGATAATCCGGATATATGCGAAGGGTTCATTGACAGGGTACAATTCAATCTCTTCGACTGACTCGTGTTCCTTCATGGCCAGGTCGACGATAGGTCCGTGAATGCTCGGATCATACTCCTCGACCACACCAATGATCTTTCCAAAGATTTTCCCGCCGAATTTCTTCTTTTTCTCTTCCTGGACTGGACTTTCGGGTGTTTCGGGAGGAGTCATCCTTGAGAGATCAAGGCTGTCAACATCCCCCTGAACAAGACCGTCGAGTGCGGAGAGAATCTGTTTTCTATCTACCAATTCGAACTGTCTATCTTTTTCTGAGATGCGGAATTCCTCCAGATCGAGCTCGGCCCCCTTAGCCAGAATCAGGCTTGAGAGGCCGCTAAGTTCGTCGATACTCACGATTCCAGGGCTTTTACCGGGAGAATCCCCGTCTTTTGACCAATGGGTTTTACCCGGAAGGCGAGAATCGTCCGTATCGGTATTGACAATGACGTCTCCTAAATCGTCATCACCAGTATCATCGGCAATTCTGGTAACTTTTGTTTGGGAGACCCCTGAAGCGGTATGAATGGAAGGAGCCTCTGCCTCTTCATAGGTAGTGAGGACATCACTGATTATGGCGTTGACTTTCCCATCATTGACTGTATTTTGCTCCTGTACGTTTTCGCTTTCCCTGATCTTGTGGATCATATCTGAAAGTGAACCCGGAGGATAGGGGTTGGTGGTTTTCTGGGTTGATGGAGGGGCATCATTCTGTGTCTCGATATCCAGTGTTGCCTCAATCTCGGTTCCTTCATCAGACTGCCGCTTGAGTTCGTTAATCAGGCTTCCCAGGTCATGAGCGGACGTTCCGGGTGGTGAAGATGGAGACTGTTCCGCCACTGTATCAGGAACCTGTTTTACCGGGGCGGTCTCTACAATGGGTTCTGTTGGTTCTGGTTTCGATGTCTCCTCGGGGGGGTCCTCCAGACCTTTGGTAACTCCACTGATTATATCCTGAACATTCTCATCAACAGCTGATGCTGGTTTTTCATCCTCTGATTTTTTGGTGAATCCTTTAATCCCATTGAAAAGTGATTTCTTGTCATTCATTCATCCCACCTCCGATTTCAATAATTGTTTCGACCCGGGGGTCATTGAATTCAATTTTGAACTTATGGATTTTTTGATTACGGTCAACAACAATGCAGTCATAAATTCCGTTTACCAGTTTAAATGTCACATTCCCTTCTTTACCGGTTAATTCACTCAGAAGCATCTGGCGTCCCTTTCTGATTGAAACCCTGACTCCCTGCTTGGGCTGATTATTCTCCAGGATAATCAGTTTTAATGCCCCCCTTGTGATTTTAGCACCACCAATCGTTGGAATATCATCAAGCTGTGATCCATGAAGATGCCCTTTATCATAGATTCTGCACCCTGCTGCAACTGATTCTGCATAGCGATGGTCACACACATAGACCTTAAATTTGCTGTCTTCCTTGCAGAGATAAATTGCTTTGTCTCCAAAAAGATTTCCCTCGGAAGCCATGAGGGCTGCACCTTCCGGTTGACCGTCAACAAATATCAGAAGAAACTGTTTATCTTTGTCCGATGAAACTGCCAGTCCGGACCTCCCTGAAGCCTTCATTTTGCTTATCAGGTCATCGGTTCCGTATTCTCCTGCATATTTCGAATTTTCTATGACAACTCTGATATGATCCTCAATCTCCATCTAATCACCACACCCCAACGATACCATTTATATCCTTCAATTTTTAATTTAATATAATTTTGCCAATCAATGGGCATTTTTCTCCTGATCTCTTCTGTGTTTGCGCTTCAAATCTCCCATCCATCGAGACATGATTACTGTACTCCTTTTATTGCAAGCCTGATAAGTCCCAGATTTGCATTGGTTGTTGTGAGTACGCAGATGAACAGATCCCCGAATGGAGCAAGAATGAATTTTGCTTCTGACGTTTCAAGGATGATCTGGTCGAGTGCGCCAATACCCAGGTCTCCCGCAATTCTGCCACCGGCCCGATGGAGGTCTTCGGCAATAGCGGCAACCTTTTCAAAATCTCCCTTCCCCTTGGAATGGACGGGGAATCCTTCAAAGAAGGCTGCCACGGCCAGTACTCCGGGCTGTTTAAGGATCTTTTCAAGTTTCTGATCTTCGGAAAGTTCGACTATCTCTTTCGGTGGCAGTGTCGGGTGATCTACAAGCCATCTCTGATTTATGGCATGGGTTACGGCATCACGAAGTTCTGTTTCCGAATAGGAAAAAATTTCAAAAATAAATTTCTGGGATTTTCTGAAAAATAGTATCGCGTCATTTCCCTGGTAATCGCCGTCTTCAGACGAGAAGTACCCTATTGCAGGAATCCCATTCTCCATAATGAGATATCCATACCCCTTGTCCGAGTAGGCCTTTACCCCGACGACAATTTGTTCGGTATACTCGGACAATTCAGCGAAAGGGCACTCGAGTTTTGTTATACGTTTTCCATCAGGAAGCATGAGCATCACAATGCAGCGATAATTCGTTCTCTGTTCTTTTTCAGCTCATACCGGATACGTCCGATATTCACTTCTTTTTCAGCTACTATGGCAATAAGTTCATCTTCTGAGAGGGGTGAGAGGAGTATTGGGCCGTTTTCAAGTTCTACGAGCATTTGGATCATCTCCCCCTGTCCGAGTTCTGCTCCCATGGCTTCTGATGTACCCATGCCGGTTGAAGCCATTGCTCCCAGAGCCTCTGTGTCAATATCTCCTTTCTCTGCGCTCTCAATAACAAATCCATCACGCCCGACGACAACTGCGGCCTTTATGCCCTCCAGCCTGAGAAATTCTCCTAATATTGCTTTTAACATCACCAACACCTCCCTTTTTTAAATCCTGTTTTCAGACATATTATGGTTTCTCCGTCGGACAATCTCAAATTTTAGCGGCATCTGTCCAATTGCATGGGTTGCACAGGATATGCAGGGATCATATGCCCTGATTACCATCTCAATCTGGTTTTTCGCACTTTCCGAAATCTCTCCGTTCTGAATGACTTTACGGGCGACATCTTCCACGCCACGGTCCATTCCCCAGTTATTCTGGCATGTTGCAACAATGAGGTTGCATTTTTCAATGAATCCCTCATCGTTTACCGTGTAGTCATGGATGAGGGTTCCACGCGGAGCTTCAATGATGCCAACACCTCTCCTGTGTACCACTTCGTCAACCGGCGTCCTGATGGCGCTGCCGGTAATGGACGGGTCTTTTAGAAGATCAACTGCCCGTTCTGTTGCCGCCAGAAATTCAATATATCGTGCTGGGTTATACGCAAGGGTCGTCTGGACCAGTCTGCCAAATTTATCCCGGTATTCATCTAGGGCCTCATCCGCACGCGGCGTGCCCATTGAATCTACGATATTCAGCCGTGCGAGGGGACCAACACGATAGTAATTACCATCGGTTAATCTGGCGAATTTCAGATATGACCAGCTCTCTGAGTACTCCTCTATGTACTGAAGATATCCTTCATTGGCAAAGGTCCCTGCTGGGGAGCCATTGCGTGATATGATCTGGGGGGTGCCTTCACAGACGGAAAATGTGCCATTATTTGAAAGACCCATAAATGAGGACTCCACAGCCCCAAACGAGAGGTCTGTTTTGTCAAGCAGGTCTCTTGCCATTCCCCAGCATTCGGTTGCAATTGCAAGTGATTTTTCTGCCATTGCGAGGAGTTCCACACGTTTCTGCTCTGAAAGTGCGTGCGAAATACCTCCGGGGATTGCAGAAGAGGGATGAATCGGTTTTCCCCCTATTGCCTCGGTCAGTCGTTGGCCGAATTTTCTGACTTCGATGGCCTTTTTGGCTATATCCGGAGATTTTTTGACGAGGCCGAGAATATTGCGTTCCTCCTGTGGCACTTCGTGGCCAATAATAAAGTCGGGAGCAGCGAGCATGAAAAAGTGAAGCGAGTGGGAATGGACGAACTGCCCGAGCATCAAAAGTTCCCTGAGTTTTTGTGCCGTTGGAGGAATTGTGGCCCCGTATATATGGTCGCATGCCATTACCGATGCGATATGATGTGATGTGGGGCAGATTCCACATATTCTTGGGGTAATCCGTGGTGCTTCTTCAACTGCGGCTCCGATCATGAATTTTTCGAAACCTCTCAGTTCTACAACATTGAAATGCGCGCTTTCAATCCCCCCCGCATCATCCAGGGATATCCGTACCTGTGCATGCCCCTCTATGCGGGTAACGGGATTGATACAGATATCCTTCATCGTTTTCCACCTTCGGAGATGAGTTCACGTATCTTGGAAATTTGTTTGTCCTCCATCACTTCACTTCCCATGGTGAATGCATACATGGTATGGCTGACGTCGTAGAATTGCTTGGCAATCTCTTTTTCCGGGATATCAGTTAAATCTGCGATACGCCTGACCATCAGATTGTAGATATCCCTGCACGGTTCACGGATAATATCGAGTGACGGACCGTTGCATCCATGGCACGGGATATTATTTTTCGGACATGATGCCCCGCAGCCGCAGAAGGTGACCGGTCCGAGACAGAGGTACCCCTGGCTGAGAAGGCATTCTCCGGGAACCGGTTCTCCTACATGGCGTCTCTTGAGTGACCACTCGGTGACTTCACCCATCTTTCTGTCACATTCCGAACAAACCGATTTTCTTGACAGGGTGATCTTATCCCCCGTAATCAACGGGAGGATGATCTCTTTCAGGCGCGCCTCCTTTGGTGGACAGCCTGGGATATAGTAATCGATTTTTACCATGTCGCCAACAGCAAAGACGCGGTAGAGAAACTCAGGCACCTCATCAGGGATGACGCCGTTCTCGTCGGTAGTTTCCACCCCTTTATAGACCTCTGTAAAAATATCCTCCCTGCTATGCGTCATGGAGAGGCCGGATACTCCTCCGTAACAGGCGCATGTTCCCAAGGCGACAAGGGTTTTTGCTTTTTTTCTGATGGTTTTGAGGCGTTCCTGATTCTCCTCATTTCTGACCGCACCGGTAACAAAAGCGATGTCGATATCATCAGGAGGTGTTTTGACATCCATGATGACAGGAGAATACACAATATCTGCCTTTTCTATGACGTCGAGGATCGCTTCATGGAGGTCAAGCACTGCGATTGTACACCCCGAACATCCTGCAAGCTCTTCAATAGCTATTTTCATGGATCTCACCGCTATTTGAGGATTAATTTTTTCAGACAGGCATTTGGTCCGGTATGAATGATCTCCAGTTTACCGCGTTTGCCGGTGATTTCTTCGACGGCGCCCACAACGTAGCCACAGAGCGTCTGGCAGAAGGGGCCTCCCTGTTCCTGGCCGATTCTTCTCAGGGTCTGCCTGACGATGCAGTCATGAAAAACCAGGTAAATAAATGTGCTGCCGTCTTCCTCGACGATATAGTCGTCTTTGTCTCCTGGTTTCCAGGGTTCAAACGAATACTGTCCGTGAAGAATATATGAGAGCTCCCTGAGTGCTTCTTCCACGTCCTCTTTTTTCTCGAAGTATTTTGCAACTTCATGCCCGAACTTTTTCCCGGCACGATAGGTGACTGCATTTGCACCTCTCCCGGCAATCTCTTCGAGGGACTTTATGATATATCCGTTCATCTGCATAAGTCCGTGCAGGGTGACTTCCATTTCTGCTGCGGGGGGATCACACCTGAGCGGTACATCTTCGGATTTAAAGACCAGATCTGTTCTGAACTGTTCCTTTGCTTCGTCTATGTAACTGGCTGTCATCAGATCACTTTCCTGAGCATTGTGCAGACTTTCATGCTGATATACATCCTGCGTGATGGTACTGCGCCCTTATGCTCTAGTGCCTGGGCAGGGCAGATCTCATGGCATGAGAGGCATCCCATGCAATTTTCAGGTCTGACGGGTGTACAGACACCATTATGCAGTTCAAGAACATCCATCGGGCAGTCCTTGACACATAAACCGCAACCCACGCATGCATCTTTATCAACGTTGATCTCAATCATTCTGGTAACCTTCTTGCGACGGGAAGGTGAGGGGTTTCCTCGCCTGTTAATATTATGGTAATAATTAAATGGTGATAGTAATAGGGTAAAGCCTTTACTATCATATTTTTGGGAAATCTATTTACCTTATAATTTTTTGATTATATCAAAAAAGATAAATTTGAGGATAATTTAGGCAGATGTTGGGTTATTGCGGATTTTTATTACATATCGTTTTTGATATTCAATACAAACATTCATTAGTGCATTGTCCAGGAGTACCGCCACACATAAATGATTCTATGACGAATCTTCTCTGTTCATGATGATCCCTACCCTTGCCCTGTCATCTGTTGCTATCGGCCTCACTCTCTGCTATGCATCGTTTCTTGATATTCGGGAGCGGAGAGTTCCCTTCAAAACATGGTATCCCATGCTTGGAATCGCGGTTCCAATGGCGGTAGCCACTTATGTGATTCTTTTTTCAGACGGTGCGAACCCCGGATTTCTGGCCGGGATTCTCATCATGTCAGGCATATTATGTGCTTTTTTCTACTTTGCCGCAGCATATCTGCATCTCTTTGGGGGGGCCGATGCATGGGCGCTGATATTTATCACCGCATGTGTGCCATTGTATCCGGGGGAACCCCTTTTCGGGTATCCGGTTCTTGCCTATTTCCCACTGAGTGTTCTGCTCAATGCGGTGATCCTGAATCTATTTACCCCACTTGCCATTCTCGGGATGAATCTAAGGAGAGGGAACCGTGCTCCTCTCCGTTATATGCTTGTAGGATTTCCGGTTGACGGCACAAATATTGAAAATGAATTCGGATTTATTATGGAAGATTTTTCCGAAACTGAGGATGGGAATATATCGCGGCGCTATCTCTCATTCGGTGAAGCCATACGAAGAATGCTCAAGGGCGAACGAAGGCTATATACAAGGGATTTCAAACGTCATCCCGAAGAATACCGCGAAGAACTGGAACTGTACCGGCGGGTCGGAAAGGTATGGATATCCTATGGTGTGCCGTTTATTGTTCCAATCTGTGCGGGTTTTCTCTCTGCTGCCATTGTAGGGGATATTCTTTCCATCGTAATGGTTGCGCTGCTGTAGGTGACAAATGATGAAACTCAATTTTGACAGAGATGGTCTCATTCCTGTGATTGCACAGGATTTTGGCACAGGTTCCGTTTTGATGCTGGCATACGCAAACAGGGAGGCAGTTGATCAAACACTTGCGACCGGTTATGCGCACTATTATTCAAGAAGCCGCAGGAAAATATGGAAAAAAGGAGAGGAATCGGGAAATTTCCAGAAGGTGATATCGGTACTTGTCGATTGCGATGAGGACACTCTCGTTTACCAGGTAGAACAGGTTGGGGGAGCTGCATGTCATACCGGACATGCCACATGTTTTTATCGTACTATTGAGGGGAAAATTATTGCACCACGCATCTTTGATCCTGCTGAGGTATATGCTAATAAGGATGAATGACATCTATTAATGTGGTGATATTTTTATGAAACTCGTGCCCGATACGAGCGTCGTTATAGATGGACGCATCACCTCCATGCTCAGGGAGGGAGAATATAAGGGTTCCACAATAATAATACCCGAAGCCGTTATCGCAGAACTAGAATCACAGGCCAACCAGGGAAGGGAAATTGGTTTTAGCGGCCTTATCGAGCTTCAGGAACTCTCCAAAATGGCAGAAGCAGGGGAGATAGAACTCTTTTATGTTGGTGACCGGCCAAGTCTGGAACAGGTAAAACTTGCCAGTGGCGGGGAAATTGACGCAATTATCAGAAATGTGGCTTTAGAATTTGAGGATGCACGTTTTATTACAAGTGATATCGTCCAGGCGGAAGTTGCCCGTGCAAAGGGCATTGATGTGCTCTATCTCAAACCGCAGGTTGGTGATTTTTCACCACTTTCAATTGAACGTTTCTTTGACGAAAAGACGGTTTCAGTAACGCTCAAGGAGCGTCTGCGGCCGATTGCAAAGAAGGGTGAACCCGGGAAGATGAAACTTGTGCCGGTGCATGATGTGGCTTTGAGCGAATATGACCTCAGGCAGACGGCCCAGGAGATTCTTGAACGTGCAAAGCGGGACCCTGAAGGGTATATCGAGATTGAAAGGCGCGGGATTACCGTTGTTCAGATCGGAGCCCTGCGTATCTCCATAGCACGCCGTCCATTTACGGACGCAATGGAAATTACTGCTGTGCGGCCGGTGAGGGAATGCGTTCTTGAAGATTATGCATGTGCTGATATCGTACGAAAATGTCTTGGTGACGCCAAAGGGGGAGTCATTATTGCCGGTAATCCCGGAAGTGGAAAAACCACCCTTGTTCGAAGCATTGCAATATACCTGGCAAATGCAGGCTATCAGGTATCTTCAATGGAATCGCCGCGTGATCTCCATACACCGGAAGGGATTACCCAGTTTACTGCGCTTGACGGAAGTATGGTGCAGACCGCAGGTGTCCTGTTAATGTCACGTCCGGATTTCGTCATATTCGATGAGATAAGAAAGGACGAGGATTTCGGGGTATTTGTGGACATGCGTCTTTCAGGTGTTGGAATGATCGGGGTACTCGATGGAGCAGATGTTCTGGAAGCCCTTCAGAGAATTCTTCTCAGGGTTGATTTTGGTGTTGCTGCAATGGCAGTCGGTACTATCATCTCGATTAAGGAGGGTAAAATTCAGGGTGTCTACAGGATTGACTATTCCATTCGTCGGCCAACGGAGATGCCGGAATCCTTTACGGCGCGTCCGATAATTTCCGTGACGGATCTGCAGAGTGGCAAACTTATCGGTGAAGCATTCCGATATGAGGGAGAAACGGTAATTTTACCGGTCGCCAAAGCGGAAGCTGCTCGTCCTGAACCGGCAGCAGTAACGCCTCCTGAGATAGTGAAAGAAGAACCCGCTCCTGTTGAAGAACCGGCTCCGGAACCTGAAATTATCGAGGAAAATCTCGCATGGAAGGTTGCAGAACGTGAAATTCAACACGAAATCGGGCGCTTTACGGATGGTCCTGTGAAGGTCAGAATGCTGACGGATAATAAAGCCGTTGTCTATATTGATGACCGTGACGTACCTGCGGCTATTGGCAAGGGCGGAAAAAATGTTGCTGGCATCGTCAACAAACTGAGCATCGGCATCGACATCCGTCCGCTCTCCGAGTACGAGGAAAAGGAAGAACGCGGTGGCTCTCCGAAGGCCGAGGGAATTTCAACCAGTGAAGGGATCGAGCTGAGAACCGATAAAAAGAATCTTTCAATAATCAGTCCGGAAAATGCAGGTAAGATCGTTGATGTCTTTGGTGGCAAGGAGTACCTGTTCACTGCGACGGTTAATGATGAAGGCGAGATTACCGTTGCAAAGAGCAGCACCATCGCGCAGGACATGATTCGCCGGTTTGAAGAAAAGGAGGTTATCCGCCTCAAACCGGTAGGAAACTAACTTTATTTTTGAATGCCAATTATTCTGGAGATTATTGTGATCATTGCTGGAGATTGAGGGGAGTTAAGAAGTGACTAAGTTTGATATCAAAAAGTTGGAATCAGAATATGCGGATGCCTGGAAAGAGCAATTCTGTTCAGACCCCGGTGAAAAAGAGAAGTTCTACCTGAACGTTGCCTATCCATATCCCAGCGGGGCGATGCATGTTGGTCACGGTCGGACATATATTGTTCCTGATGTCATTGCCCGATTCTGGAGAATGCAGGGCAAACAGGTTCTCTATCCCATGGCATTTCATGTGACCGGAACGCCGGTTATCGGGATATCGAAAAGAATTGCCGCAAGAGATGAGAAAACCATTCTTCTATACCGCGACCTCTACCGGGTGCCTAGTGATATTCTGGAGCAGTTCGTCGAACCGATGGAGATTGTGAAGTATTTCAGCCAGGAATACGAGCGAGTCATGAGCCGCTGCGGCCTTTCTATTGACTGGAGGCGCAGGTTTACGACCGTCGATCCCACCTACAGTAAATTCATAGAATGGCAGTATCTTCACCTTCATGATCAGAACAGGGTTGTGCGTGGTGCGCACCCGGTAAAATACTGTATGCAGTGCGACAATCCTGTCGGTGATCACGATCTGATGGAAGGGGAGCAGGCGGAGATCATTAAATTCGTTCTGGTAATGTTTAGCTGGAATGATTATCTCATACCGTGTGCAACCCTGAGACCTGAGACAACGTACGGTGTAACCAATCTCTGGGTCAACCCCAAAGTGACATACCGGAAGGTGAAGGTCGACGGACAGAAATGGATTCTCTCGCCCGAAGCAACGGAAAAGATCGCTCTTCAGGATCATGATGTCGTCATTGAAGGTGAGATCCCCGGCACGGATCTGATCGATGAAACCGTCTCCAATCCTTTGAGTGGTGAAGTGAGGATTCTCCCGGCCGCGTTTGTGGACCCGGACATGGCCACCGGAATTGTGATGAGTGTGCCGGCTCATGCTCCATTTGATTACATCGCCCTCAGGGATCTTCAGGAAACCGGCAGATACACCGACATTCGTCCTGTCGCTCTAATTGCGGTTGAAGGGTATGGGGAGTTCCCGGCGAAGGATGCAGTCGAGAAGGCCGGTATCATTGATCAGAATGATCCTGCCATGGAGGTCCTGACGCAGGAAGTGTACAATGCCGAGCACTCAAAGGGTCGCATGCTTCCCGAATATGGGGGAAAGCCGGTAAAGGAAGCACGAGACGATATCGCAGATCTGATGCTAGAGCGGTATGGCTCAGCGGTAATGTTCGAATTTGACACGAGAAATGTTGTCTGCCGTTGCGGCTCCAGAGTGTATGTCCGCATTCTTCATGACCAGTGGTTCTTAAAGTACAGCGATCCAGAGTGGAAAGAAGCGGTGCATGCGGATCTTGATCGTATATCACTCGTTCCACCTGAAGTTAGGGCTGAATTCAACCGCACCATCGACTGGCTGAATGACTGGGCATGCACACGGCGTATCGGTCTCGGAACCCATCTGCCGTGGGATAAGGACTGGCTGGTCGAGCCTCTCTCCGATTCGACCATTTATATGTCATATTATACCATCGCCCATAAGATCCGTCTGATTGATCCCAAATTACTGACTCCCGATGTCTTTGACTACATATTCTATGGGCGAGGCTCCCCTGAGACGGTTGAGATGGGTATTCTGGATGATCTGCGCAGCGAATTCCTATACTGGTATCCCTACGACTTCAGGTTCTCTGCAAAAGACCTGATCTCAAACCACCTGACCTTCCAGCTCTTCCATCATGATGCTATCTTCCCCGAATCACTCCGTCCAAAAGGGATGGTTATCTTTGGCATGGGTCTTCTTGAGGGAGCGAAGATGTCTTCCTCGAAAGGAAATGTCATCCTTCTCGAAGATGCGATCAATGACTTCGGGGCCGATACCGTTAGGATGTTTCTGGTAGGCAGTGCAGAACCCTGGCAGGATTTTGACTGGAGAAATGAACTGGTTTCGTCCACCAGAAAGCAGATCGAACGTTTCTGGAATACCATCATGGAAGCTGTCTCCACCACCGACTCATACGATATCGACCGTTGGGTACTCTCAAGGATGCAGGAACATATTCAGCGGACAACATCTGCGCTGATGTCGTTTCAGACCCGCCAGGCACTTCAGGAGGCGTATTTCAGTGTAGAGTCAGACCTCAAATGGTATCGTCGCAGACTTCCTGAGGGCGTGAGGACATCTGCGGTAATAGGTGAGATTGCACAGGCCTGGGTGCAGTTACTGGCACCGTTTATTCCCTATACCTCGGAAAAATTATGGGAAGAAATTGGCGATGGAAATCCCATTGCTTTTACGGACTGGCCTGTCCTGGATGAGACGAAGATTGATCCGAATCTCGAACTATCAGAGGAGCTTCTTTCAAGGACAGTCGAGGATATTGAGTCAATTATCAAACTCATCCAGATCGATCAGGAGCACCTGACCCTCTTTGTTGCACCTGCCTGGAAATATGATGTTTTCAGAACGGTTGCGTGCGCTACCGACCGGAAGAAGATTATTGGTGAGATAATGAAGGATGAGGCCATGCGATCACGCGGAAAAGAGGCGACTGATGCTGCAAAACAGGTGACGAATCTGATCCACCGGCTTCCGCCCGAACTTGTCCGGGTTATTGCATCGTCGGGTATCGACGAAATACATGTCTTTGAAACCGTGAAGGATTTCCTGGAACGGGAATTCGGGGTGCAAGTGTCCATTGTCGATGCCGGACAAAGTTCTCATCCAAAGGCACGTGCCGCACTTCCGTTCAAGCCGGCAATTGTCATCGAATAACTTTTTTTTAAAAAAAAGAATGTGGATTAATTAGCTTTTTTCGCAGCTTTTTCTGCATTTTTCTTTCGTTCTTTGGTATTGTAGCCTGTGACATATTCCAGGTACTGGCGGAACCTTTTATTGGTATCCAGGACCATGGCGTTTGCCTCCTCTTCAGGCAGTCTGTCAAAGATACCCATGTCGGATTCAGACTCACAAATCAGGGTTTTTTCGTTCTCCCCAGTATATACTTCCAGCCGTGAAAATGATCCGTACGATATTGAAAAGTGACTGCCGTCTTCACGTGCCGTCTCTTCAAAGTACTTCTCCAGACCATCTATCATTCGTTCGCTCAGGCCGGTTTTAAATCCACGCTTGATCTGGTATTCGGTCATACCGACATATTGTCCTTTCAGCGTTATCATTCTTCGGCTGATTGCGGTCCGGGAAGCGGGTACAGGGATAGAAAACTTATTTATCTGTTGGCCCATGGTTAGAACATTCAAATTTGCAGGACTGTGTTATTATGGACGATATAAAGATTCATTCCCTTGACCTCGATGGGGAAGACCTCACGGTGTTCATGGGGTTTCCCGGCAGTGGCCTTGTGGGCAGTATAGCGCTGGCTCATATTGTTGATGTTCTGGAATTTAGCCACATCGGCAACATTACCAGTAAGTATTTTCCTGCCATGGCGATGATGGTCAACGGGGTGATCAATGCTCCCGTCCGTATTTACCGGAAGGATTCATATGTCATCGTCATCTCTGATGTTCCCATTCATCCAATGATCTGTTATGAAATATCAAACGGTCTCCTGGACTGGATTGAGCCTTTTTCGATAAAGGAAGTGGTGGTTATTGCAGGCATTGTCACCAATGAGGTAGAAAAACGTGTTTTCGGTGTGGCCGGAGACAGCCAGTCTCTTGAGAGAATTAAAGATAAGGCTGAAATTCTCCCGATGGGAAGCATAACAGGGATTGCTGGAAGTCTGCTTGTTGAATGCAAAGTCAATGGAATTTCTTCCTTTGGCCTACTTGGTGAAACAGTGAATAATCCCGATCCCCGGGCGGCAGCATCGGTCATTAAGATCTTAAATCTAATCTATGGATTTGATCTGGATGTCGAGCCTCTGATGGACCAGGCGACAGAAATTGAGGCAGCGCTCCAGCAGATGGCCGAACAGGTCGAGCAGGCAGAACAGACGCCGGTGAAAAAAGAGCAGCTTCCAATGTACGGGTGAGAGAGATGAATTGTGTTATCAAATGCGTAGCATTAACAGGCATTACAAATCCGGTCCTTGACGAATTAAAGAAGGGCAAGCCGCGAACCCTTGAACTTCAGAGCGCCCACAACCTGATCTCCCTCACCGGGGTGTCTCCCGGAGATGTCATCTTTCTGACCTCTGTCGATCTTGATGATTTTACCCGTGGTGATCGCGGTATCATTGTCAGGGTAATTTCCCTGACAATTCAGATGAAGAGACTGGTCGAATATGTCTCCCCGGTCTATTATGAGGAGCGTGAGCGCATGTCTGCGAGGATTCAGGTACAGTACGTGGACAATGCGGTATCCAAATCCGTCGTAGGCACAAAATGGGGTGAACCGACCTTTGTGGAGATAATCAAGCCTTCCTGTTACCGTGCAGGTTCATAGGCACATATCTCCATTTTACAAGAATTTAAGCCTCCCTAATACAATATCTATAAGGAGTAATGTGGACCTGTGGCTTAGCCAGGATATAGCGCCGGGCTTCTAACCCGGACGTCGGGGGTTCGAATCCCTCCAGGTCCGTTTTCTGTTTTGTGCATGATAATCCTGCAACGTTTCGCTTGCGTCTTAAGATTTCGTTTCAATGACCGATATCACGGATAAATTTGGTTGATAACTGGCAAGTAGCGGGGAATTTCCATAATTTGAACGAGGTCGTTCATCCATCCCTGGTAAGAATATATTTTTTTTAAAAAAAGAAAATTCGGTGTGGGAGTCAGCAGACGCGGGAACCCGGTTCAACAGCTCTCTTCGGTACCAGCAGAGATGCCTCATCTCCCGCTGCAAGAAGCATTCCTCTGCTTTCAATCCCGAAAATTTTCGCCGGTTTGAGGTTTGCACATACGATAATATTGGTGCCGATGAGTTCTTCAGGATCATACCTGTCAGAAATGCCACTTACAATCTGCCGTTCTTCGTCACCAATCGTGACCTGTAATTTCAGAAGGTTTCGTGACCCTTCAACTTTTTCTGCGGAGAGAACCTTTGCCACTCTCAGGTCGATGCGGGCGAATTCGTCAATGGTAATTTGTTCTGTCTTTGGAGTTTCTTCTTTCATCTTTGCCGCTCCTATCCTTTTATTCATAATAATTTCAAGCTCTTCCCTTGTTTCATTTTCGATTTTTGCAAATATTATTGAGGGTTTCGGAAGGTCTGCATGGTCAAATCCTGCCAGAGAATCCTCGAGGGTGTGATCGGTTACACTGTCGTTGTAGCCGAGCATCTCCCAGGATTTTTGTGCTTCTTCGGGCAGAAGGGCATCAAAGAGCAGGGTGGTTGCCTTGGCTATCTGAAGACAGTTCCTGATCACCTGTTCTGCGGATGCGCGATCTTCTTTGATCAGTTTCCACGGGGCATTGTTCTGGATGTAGGAGTTGCCATATCCTGCAAGACTCATCATGGCATCAATAGCGTTCTTGAATTCATATCTGCCCATCTCGTAGTCAACCCTTTCAAGGACCCGGCCGATCTCGGAAAGAATTTCCGGTTCCGGTTCCATCTCCGGAATCCCCCCCAGTTTGTTTGCCGCAAAATGCAGTGTCCGGTACAGGAAATTTCCAAAAGTATCTACCAGTTCGTTGTTGATACGATCCTGGAATATCTTCCAGGAGAAATTGAGTTCCTTTGTATGGGATGTATAGGCGAGCAGGTAGTATCTCAGGTAATCGGCAGGGAGGCCCTGGTCGAGATAGTCGTCATTCGTCCAGATGACATATCCCCTGGTCTTTGAGAATGTCCTGTCATCTATCTTTACCATTCCACTTGCAACGACCGCATCGGGAGGGCGGTATCCTGCCCCTTTAAGGATGGCAGGCCAGAAGACGCAGTGGTGATAGATAATGTCCTGTCCGATGAAATGCGTTATTGGCGAATCTCCCTTCCAGAACTGTTCCCAGTTGCCACCTGTCTGCTGAGCCCATTCTTCGGTGAATGCCATGTAGCCAATCGGGGCGTCGATCCAGACGTAGACAACGAGATCATCATGGCCGGGGAATTTCACCCCCCAGTCAAGTGTCCGGGTAATACACCAGTCATGCAGTCCTTCCTTGACCCACCCGAGGGCATAATTTCTGGCGTTTGATGTCCCTCCAAGGTCCGGGAGGTATGACTCCAGAAATGTACTGAATTCACCCAGCCGGAAGAAGAAATGTTCCTGTTCCCTGAGTTCTGCATTTCCGCCACAGACCTTGCAGACGGGATTTTTGATTTCCCCCGGTTCGAGATGTTTCCCGCATCCCTGATCACATTCGTCACCCCTTGCCTGCTCTCCGCAATAGGGGCAGGTTCCTTCTACATACCGGTCAGGGAGAAACATTTCGCACTCAGGACAGTAGCTCTGACTGATCGTCTTCCTATAGACATATCCGTTGTCTGTCAGCGCCTGGACGATCTCCCGGGTCCTCTTGTGATTCGTTGGATCATCTGTCATCCCAAACCTGTCAAAGACGATGTTCATACGGCGGAAGGTACTGTCAAAATGGTCGTTGTATTTTTCAGATAATTCCCGCGGTGTCGTTCCGTTCTGTTCGGCACTGATGACGATAGGCGTCCCATGATTGTCAGAACCACAAATAAATACCACATCATCTCCTTTATGACGCAGGTATCGAACGTAAAAATCTGCGGGAACATACGTACGCAAATGGCCGATATGACACGGTCCATTGGTATATGGAAGTCCGCAGGTGACCAGCAGGGGTGGATTGCTCATGCCTATGTTTTTTGCTATTGATGGTATAAATACATAATATTCATGAAAAAACGGCAAATATTTCCGCTCTGGTCATTCGGTGCCGAAGTTTCTGACCCGGAACTCAAGGATCTTTCGGACTGGGTGCGTGGACGCCGCATTTTTCCATGCGATCTTGTAACCTATAAGGTAGAACATTCTCTCGGGAAACAGGCTGAAGTTGATATGCCTTGTTACGGGGGCCTCGATTACCGGATGAGAATAGTCTCATCGCTCGAAGACGTGAGGGGAGGGTTTCTTCGCGGGGAACCTGCTCTTGACTTTGGAATGCTTCTTCAGGATGCGAAGAGCGCTGTAAAAGTGAACAAACAGGTGCGCGTCTGTCTTCCGTCTCCTCTTTCGCTCGGGATTGAAGACGGGTATTATGGCGATTCAGATGATTTTACCGGCGCATTATCTCTCCTGTACCGAAAGATAATGCGCGAACTCAGGGACGTGGGGATAAGGGAGTGCGTGATCATCGGAGAACGATTTTCTTCCATTGAGCTGGAAGAACTGGTCTCGGGAAAGACCTTTTTTTTCTCTCCAACCAGCACATCGACTGCTCTCTGCGCCATTCTTGAGGTACAGGATGCGGTGGCTGTACCGGCACTGCGCCTTGTGCACCTCCTTGAACTCCTCAATGAATATGATGTCAGTACGGCAGCGCTCATTGATGCCGGGCCCCGGGATTTTGAAATAGCTCTCCACGCTTTTGATCCGGAACATCTCCTGGCCGGAGGATATGCAACAGGGACCAACCAGGATTACTGGACTGACCTGAAAAAAAGGGCGTATGTGGCTATTGAATATTTTTAAAAAATATTATCTTTTGTTAGAGGATGTCAAGTGCGCTTCTTCCCGCTGTGGTCATACCGGGAACAGCAAGTTTTCTTTCGAGAAGCATAACCGCGATCGTTGTGATGGTGACAAGCACCAGATACAACATGCCGACAACGATGAATGTTTCAGTGTAGGTGAAATATTTTGTCGCAACAAGTTTCCCTGCTCCGGTAAGCTCGATAACAGTCAGCATATATGCCAGGGATGAGTATTTGATAAGATATATAAATTCATTTGACAGGCCCGGGATAGCACGTCGCAGGGCCTGAGGAAGGATAATCAAACGCACTGCCTGCATTCGTGTCATGCCGAGTGCCTGTGCTGCGATCATCTGTCCTTCCTTGACCGATCCCATTGCTCCGCGAATGTATTCAGAACTGTAAGCACCATTACACATTACAAATCCTACGACCGATGCAGAAAATCCCGAAAGAACAATTCCGATGGAGGGGAGACCAAAATATAGAATAAAGAGCATCAGCAGCAGGGGAGTTCCCTTGATGAATCCCACTACTATCTTGCACAGGAGGACAACCGGTCTGGAGCCGTATACCCTTTCCACTGCGAGGAGTATTCCGAGGAGAAATCCTATCGGTGCGGTGATAAGAACCAGTTCGATGGTTATCACCAATCCCTCGAGCAGGGCAGGCATCAGAATCGTGGAAATGAACTGTATGGTCTCCATGGTATCATCAGTCCGTTCCGTAACCGGTTACTTTGCCAATGAAATTCTTGCATCGTTCAAAGGTTTGGTCACTCATCATCTGGTCGGGACTACCCTGCTCCTGAATAATTCCATGTTCCATAAACATGATACGTGTTGCAACCGAGCAGGCAAATCCCATCTCATGCGTAACGACGAGCATTGTCATTCCCTGTTCTGCAAGGAGTTTCATTACTTCGAGAACTTCGCGGGTCAGTTCAGGATCCAGGGCGGACGTGGGTTCATCGAAGAGGATCACGTCGGGGTCCATTGCAAGGGCGCGGGCAATGGAGACACGCTGGGCCTGACCGCCGGAAAGCTCCGCAGGATAATGTTCTGCCCATTTTTCCATGCCCACCTGTCGCAGTTCATAGAGTGCCTTTTCACGGGCCTCTTTGGGGTCCATTCCCCGGACCTTGATGAGTGCAATCTCGACATTTTTCAGTGCGGTCAGATGATCAAAGAGGAAAAAATTTTGGAAGACCATTCCAATGCGCTGCCGGAAGTAGTTAATCCGGTTGCCAGAGTTTGTCACCTCTTCACCATGGAGCCAGACATGGCCATCGTCCGGTTTGTTCAACTGGTTGATGCACCTGAGAAGGGTACTTTTCCCTGTCCCTGAAGGTCCGATAAAACAGATGGTCTCGCCCTTTTTCACGTCGAAGGTGACGCCCCGGAGGACTTCGAGTTCCCCAAACGATTTGTGGATGTTCTCCACCCTGAGGATGTATTCTTCGTCTGCCATAATTATGCTGCTCCTGTCCCGAATCCCGGGACTTCTATCTTTTTCTCTATTTCATGAAGCACTCTCAGGCCTGCATAGTTGAGCAGGATAAAGATTCCTGCACAGACCAGGTATATCGGCATCGTAACATATGTCTGTGATACGATCTGGGAGGTTCGCGTCAGAAGTTCTGCAACACCGATTGCATAGCATATCGCAGAATCGGTGAGAATGTTGGGGTATTCATTGGACCAGCCGGGGAGTGCTATCCGCACCGCCTGTGGGAGGATGACATTGCGTATTCCCTGAAGCCGTGTCATACCAAGGGAGCGTGCTGCAATCATCTGCCCTTCACTGATCGACTGAATTGCTCCCCGAAAAATCTGAGACTGGTAGGCTGCTCCTCTGAGTCCAAGCACCGTGGCTCCGACGAAGAACGCCGGAAGGTCCAGTCCGAGTCCCGGGAATATGCCGAAATAAAAGAGAAATAGCAAAACAAGCACGGGAAGGCCGCGGAAGAACCAAACGTAGATTCCAACAACCGCCCGAACCGGAAATTTTCCATACACCTGTCCCAGGGCCATGGGCAGTCCGACCAATACTCCGATAACAAGAGCGGATGCAACAAGACCCAGTGTTGCAAAGATCCCTGATATCAGGTAGGGGAACCATTCAATGAGAATATCGATGAGGTCCATCTGTCACTCACCGTCTCTCACGTAATGGTTCTCCGTATGGGAGATGTATTCCTGTGTGGATGCGCATTGCGTTCACTCAGTATTAAATCCTTGTACAAAATAGAGGTTTTGAAGTGAAATTCACTTCATTATCAATTTTTTTAAAGCACCCTACTCTGTCATCCCGTGCGTTTCTTTCAACTCTTCCCAGTATGGATCCGCCATCAGTTTGGTGATTCCATCGTTAATGGTTTCGAGAAGTTCTGTATCCTCTTTGCGTATTGCAACGCCATATTCCTCCCCGGTGTCAATTTCCCCAACGAGAACAAGAGGCTTGCCTTCGATTGCATCGAGCATCGGGGGCTTGTCATAGATTGCAGCATCGATGCGCTGGTTCTTGAGATCCTCTGCAACAAGCGGGAAGTTGTCGTAGGTTTTCAGGTTGTCCTTGTCCATGAGGCCGATCTCAACGAGGTGTTCCTCTACCCAGAACTGTCCGGTAGTGCCGCGCTGAGCTCCAATGATGAGGGTTCCGTTCCTGAAGTCATCGAGTGTGTAGCCGGAATCCTCATACACAGCGACAGACTGATTGACCTTCCAGTACGGTAGGGAGAAACTGACCTTTTCCTTGCGCTCCTCTGTGATCGTCATGCCGGAATAGACCATGTCAATCTTCCCGTTCTGGAGAGCGACAATAATCCCGTCCCATGCAAGGGGCTGAATCTCCACTTCAAAGCCCTGCTGCTCGGCAATCCATTTGATAGAATCGACATCGAAGCCCTGTGGGTTTCCTTCGGAGTCAATATAACTGTAAGGGGGATACTCCCCGTCGATACCAACGATATATACGGTCTTTTCTTCAGCCTGAGTGGGGGTGGCCCCATCAGCGGGCTGATCGGCGTTGGATGTACATCCGGCAAAACCGACAGCAACAATGACCATAACAACCAGTAATGTTCCCAACCAATTACGGCTCATAGAATGAAATTTTGGTCTGCCGTTCTTTTATGTGTTATGAATTGAATTTGTCCCCGGAAAAACAGAGTAATAAGGTTGAATAAACTTTAGAAAGGCCGAAAATGCGCTTTTATGCTGATTTCTCATGATTTGAATATCCGGTGGGTCTGTGTATAATCGATAGTTCCCTGCGAGATCCTCATGTGCACTGATCATCACATTTTCCCGGGTGGCCCCCGTCCCGGAGTATGAATGCCCTTGGTATCATGTGCACCTTACTGATCTTCATCATCCTGGGGTATTTTTTCGGCAACCTGTACCAGCTCTTCGAAATGGTGATTTTTTCTTGTCAGGGCAAGAGATGCCCGGTCTAAAAAGGTAAATGAAAAAGTTCCTCCTGCCGCAGGAGGATGTCCACCTCCATTGAAGGCACGTGCGATAAGATGACTTATGGGAGGTTTGGAACGAATGGAAAATCTTCCACTTTTACCGTACACCACTTCAATGTCGGTGAAAAATTCATCACGTATTGCATGCGCGGTTTCACTGGGATAGCCATAGAGAGGTGCAAAAGCAATTCTGAACCGACTGCCGAGGATTACCATCCGTCGCTTGCTTTTACTTATTGCATGCTCGCGTTCTTTTTCAATCTCTGCAAATTCCTTACGGATCCAGTCATCAGAGAGTATTCCGCGGGCGAGTCGATCACGCACCTGATTCAGATTTGCATGGATGGTGCATACCTGTCCCAGTGGTGCTGATCTCGGGTCCTGGTGTTTCCAGAGATCATAATCACAGACAACCCGTGCAATTTCCCCGGCTGTCGTGTTTCCGGGCATCAGGTCCCGTGCACAAATCCCGGTAGCACATGTGTCCGTATCAACTTTCAGATAGTTTGTACAATTAGTTGCATGTGCGATTTCTTCCGGTGTCCATCGGTGATGATCGCGCCATTCAATCCGCCAGTTGTTCGCCTGCGCCTTTTCCAGTATTTCCCGGGCTCCAGTGAAGTATCCCAGATCACTAATGCTCAGGATATCACCCTTTCCCTGAACATCCGCCAGAGCGGATAGGAGGTGGGGAAATTTTCCAACTGATGCCCAGATGGTAAATACATTATCATGATGCATTCTATGAACAGCATCACATCCTGCCGCATCAAGATCATTATGCGTAAGGTGGACTACGTGCCCTTTGCGTTCCTCTACTGATTTCATAAGATGAGAAAATCCATCTCTGGTTCCTGGTCCGCGGGTACCCATTGATTATTTCTTTTGTTGATAACGTCATAAATGGAGTGTTTCAAGATGTCATCACAATTATTTGGATTTATTTTAAAATCAAAGAATTTATTACCCTGAGGGCCCAATCTTATATCTCAAGCCTTAGTAGCTCAGACTGGGAGAGCGCCAGACTGAAGATCTGGTTGTCGCCGGTTCAAATCCGGCCTGAGGCATGGTTTCTTTTTTTGAATTTTTGGCGAACATTTATTCTCTTCCAGTTCAATCTCCTTTCTTGGAGGGGTGTTGATTTGGGAGGCGAGGCGAAGCGTTTCGAAATATTTGATACACGAAAAAATTCGTTCATTGAGGTTCTTCCTGTTGAAAAATCGGATGAGGAATGGTTTCGGATTCTGGGGGTAAAGGAGTATGAGGTTGCGCGAAAGGGAGGCACTGAAGCGCCCTTTACCGGACGATATTATGAATGCGCTGATGAGGGGATATATGCCTGTGTTTGTTGCGGGACGGATCTCTTCTTCTCGTCTGACAAATACGCTTCAGGAACCGGTTGGCCAAGCTTTACCCGTCCGGTATCCGAAAAGAACATTGAGACTCGATCCGATCATTCGTACGGAATGGCAAGAACTGAGGTCAGATGCCGGAGGTGCGGAGCACACCTGGGCCATGTTTTTGATGACGGGCCGCCGCCAACGAACATGCGATACTGCATCAATTCCGCATCTCTGGAATTTATTCCTGCAAAAATAAAGTAAAAATTCCCTTACTCCTGTTTTGAAACCTTTGGCAGGACGATGGTAAAGGTGCTTCCTTTTTCTGGGACACTATCCACGAGGATGGTTCCTCCGTGCATTTCTATGTAGGTTCGTGCAATTGAAAGTCCGAGTCCCATTCTTCCGAATTCACGGTTCAGAGCATTTGTATCCCCGATAAAAAAAGGCTCAAATATATGGGGGATTTCATTCAGATCCATTCCCTTTCCGTTGTCCTCTATCAGAACACTGTGTGATGACACGCTCTCGGAGTGGGATATGGTGATGATCCTGGGTTCTTTGCTGTATTGGATAGCATTTGCTATGATTCCTTCGATCACCTGGTATATCCTGTCACGATCGGCATACAGCAGGGTTTCATCAGGAATCAGGAGCGAAATAGTGGCATATTTTTCATAGGAATTGGAGTATAGTATGCTTTGGACGAGGTTTTTTAGTTCAAAAGCCGAGTATCTCAGCTGTGGGGAGTAGTTGTCGAGAACACCATGCTCCAGCATTCTGTCCACGAGTCCTCGTTCTCTTTCTGCACTTTCAAGGCAAATTTTCAGCATCTGGAGGGTATCGTCATCGAGTGTCGTCGAGACCTTCTCGTCATCCATAATCAGATTGAGATATCCTACAATTGGTTGGAGTGGTGTGCGGAGTTCATGTGCGGCTACATTGACAAAATTCTTCCATCTTACTGCGTCATCTCCTCCCTGTTTGCCATAGTCGCTGGAGCGTTCATGTTGTGGTGGTTCGTGCATTGATCCAATTACAGCTGTAATTTTGTCATCTTCGAGGAATGGAGTCAGGGTTGCTTGAACCGGGATTACTTCTTCTGCAAGTCTCAAATCTGCTGTAAAGGTTGCAGGGTGTTTGGTGGCAAGAATGGTGTTAAGGGATGAAATACAGTCATTACCGCTAATAAATAAATCGCAAATTTTTCTTCCGATAAATGTCTGGGAGGAGATCCCTTTGTCTATCAGTCGTGACCAGTGAAACCGGTTGATGGTGCCGTCAGTGGAAAGAATAATGATTGCATTCAGGGATGAATCCAGAATCTGTTTCAGTTCACAGGTAAGATCTATTGTTCTGGAGGAATTTTTCTCCATTTCATCTGATATCTCAATGACAGAACATTCGATGGTACTTCCCTGGGGGGTACATGAAACCAGAACGGTGCGGACCTGTCCATTGTGATCCTGAAAACGTATTCTTGTATGTACCGCTGTATCGTCCTCATGAATTCCTTGTATCAGATCTCTTCCTTCCTGCATTGTCCCAAGGATGTCCCCGGCTGTCAGAGATTCAAGCTGGCTGGGTGAAAATCCTGTAATTGCAGCGATTTTACCATTAAATCCGATAATACGATTTGATGTTTTATCCCATGTTAAATGGCCGATATTCAGGTGTTCCAACGCGTTTGCTATAGTTTTAGCTGTAGGTGTCTTTGATTTAAGAGAGGTGGTCGCAATCACTACCCAAAGGAAGAGAATAGAGGTAATCAGAGTGATGATCGGATCAATGGGGGCGCCATGAACTATGAACCATCCGGTTACTGAAAGATAGGTGATGATGAGGCAGAGGGTTGCAGCAAGACTCCTCTCCGGGAACCACAGGGCGATGAGTAGTATGGGAATGAGGAAGAGTTGAGGGAAGACGTAGATGAGCGAATGATAGATATCTGAGGGGGAGAGGGCAAATCCCTCAATCGTCATCAGGAGGGCAACGGCAGCAAATGCTCCTGTAACCCATAGTCTGATAAAGATATTCTCATCACCGATTGCAAAATTCCTGTATTTATGTCCCCCGTGTACCATAAGCAAACCTGTATCTCTAACTAACTATGAATGGAGACTAATATATCAAGTTTTCTCAATTATTCTTTGGAATAATCCTTTTTTATTATAGAGGATTTTGGTGGTATTTCGTGTTATTTACGGTATTTGTCGTTATATTGGGAATAAAAATCCAAATAATTTTGACAATTGATTTGCAATTTGGATCATAAAAGTGCACAACAAATCTCTAAATGAGCGAACTGCATACATTATTCTATGCGTCCATATGTATTCATCAACCTTGCAATGAGTGCCGATGGGAAGCTCTCAACGTATGAACGACGACAGGTCCGGATATCCGGTGAGCATGATTTTCTTCGGGTTGATGAGATAAAAGCGGGCAGTGATGCAATTATGGTAGGAATAGGGACCATTCTTGCAGATGATCCTTCTCTCACGGTGAAATCTGAAGAACGAAAGGCCGCCCGGCGCAAAGAGGGGGCGGATGAAAACCCCGTGAGAATAGTTGTTGACAGTTCCGGGAGAACTCCTGTAGATGCCGAAATTCTTCACAAAGGGGCAGGAAGGAGAATCATAGCGGTTTCGCGTAAGGCCGATGCTGCCCGGATACATGATCTACAGAAATATGCTGAGGTTGTTGCATGCGGCGATGATAAGGTGCATCTTACGACGTTAATGGAATATCTCGGAGGCCTGGGCATCCGTCGTCTGATGGTCGAGGGTGGAGGAACGCTCATCTGGGGCCTTTTTAATGAAGGACTAGTTGATGAACTGATCACCTGTATCGGAAATGTTATCATTGGGGGTGCTGATGCGCCAACTCCTGTAGACGGCCACGGGTTCGTCATTGAATCTGAATTTCCAACTCTTGAACTCATTGAATCGGTGCCCATGGACAAGGGTGCCGTCCTCAGGTGGCGGGTAATAAAATAGGGTGATAAGATGGTATGCACCAGCAGATCTTCAGGTTGATCGGTTCCTTGAGAGAATTTTATCATAGATGATGTAACTACTCCCATCATTGTACCATATCTTGGCCATGACCCGGTCGGTACCCGTCGTTGCTTCTCCGGCTGCAACGGTAAAGATGGCTTCAGAATTGATCTCTGCCTTCAGGGGTTTTTCCGTGACCTTTCCATTCGATGCGATGACGGTGGTCTTCAGGACATTTACCTGACCCATCCCTTTTCCACCATTGAAGGTGACAACAATGTCACCAGTTATAGGATCCTTCGATGCCGCGACGGTAACAGAGAGGGTCGAAGGCACGACATCAGTCGGATTGGGAACGAGATTGGGTGCTGATGGTGATGTCTCGGTTGAGGGGGGTGAAGTGGGAATGGGCGTCGGGATAGACGTTGCCGGTGAAGAGCTGTCGGTGCATCCCGCAACCAGTACCAGTCCGGTAACCAGAAGGAGAAGTATCACAGAATATTTTGCGTTCATGGTCTATCATACGAAAATTTTCTATTTATCATTATCGGATATATTATCAGAAGCATTATTTTGACATGAGATTCGGAGTGTGGTACTACGAAAATTAAATGGGAATACAAACTGGCTGTTTTTCTGATACTGGCCTCTGCCTGCATATATTCGGTGAAATTTGCAGTTTTTCATAATCCTCAGGATACGGTGAATTATCTCTTCAATTCAATGGGATTTCTCCCGATTAACGTCCTTCTTGTAACTATCGTGCTCAACAGCCTTCTCACCATCAGGTCAAGACGGGAAAAGATGCAGAAACTCAACATGGTTATCGGGACATTTTTTTCCGAGGTCGGCAATCATCTTCTGGTCGTCCTCTCTGATAATGATCCTGATGCAGACGACCTTCGAAAGGAACTTCTGATACGTGATGACTGGGACCAGGGCCAGTTTGCAGATATATCTCGTGTGATTGAAAAAAGGGACTACCGGGTTGAGACACAGAACCTCGACCTTGAGCAGTTACATGAGTATCTTATGGCTAAGCGTGATTTCATGTTGAGATTGCTGGAAAATCCTGTTCTTCTGGAACATCAGTCGTTTACCGAACTTCTGAGTGCTGTATTCCACCTGAATGAGGAGCTCTGGCGGCGGGAGGATTTTACCTGTCTTCCTCAATCCGACTGTCGTCACCTCGAAGGGGATGTTAACCGGGTGTACAAGGAACTTGTTCGTGAATGGATACACTACATGCAGTATCTCAAGGAGAACTATCCGTATATGTTCTCACTTGCCATGCGTACAAATCCATTTGACGAAAATGCTTCTCCTGTTGTGAAATAATCTCCCTTCATTTTTGTCTTTGCGCTAAAAGTTCAGATAAATTCTTTATAGTGTGAATGAAATTCTCGGGGGAATTGGACAATGGCAGATTATTCAGTACTAATCGGTGGAAAAGCGGGGGACGGGATCAATCGTGCCGGTCAGGTGATTGCGAAGGTCTTCACCCGGCTTGGGTTCTACTGCTACATATACTATGACTACCCTTCCCTGATACGGGGTGGCCATAACTTCTCTGTTGTACGCATTGCTGATCATCCGATCGGCGGACGCCGGGATGGCATTGATGTTCTTCTTGCTCTTGATGCAACAACCCTGAAGCAGCACAGGTCATCTGCACGAAAAGATGCAGTGGTCCTGTACAACGCCGACCTGATACACAATGCTGAAGGGACGGCCGTTTCCCTTCAGTCGATTGTCACGGAAGAGGGGGGATCGCCCGTTATGGCAAATACCTGCATTATCGCTGCTTTCTGTAAATCTATCGGTATCGGGTGGGATTATGTTGAGGAGATTCTACGGTCAGAAGTACCGCATGAGATAGAGAAAAATCTGCGGGTTGCGCGGCGAGGCTACGCTGCAGTAGACATTGAAAAACATCCTTCATTTCTAGTGTCAGAAGAACCGGTCGGTGAAAAGATACTGATGACGGGAAATGAAGGGGTCGCTCTGGGTCTGGTGGCCGCAGGTCTGGACGGGTATGTGGCATATCCGATGAGTCCGTCAACAGGGATTCTTCATTACATCGCTGAAATTGCCGAAGAGGCGGGAATAACTGTTATTCAGCCAGAATCCGAAATTGCGGCCATGAATATGACTGTGGGGATGGCGTACGGCGGGTTCAGGGCTGCAACCGGGACAGCAGGAGGGGGATTCAATCTCATGACGGAGGGTTTATCTCTTGCAGCCATGGCGGAACTTCCGGTCACGGTCATTCTTGCCCAGCGTGTCGGGCCTTCAACCGGAACGCCCACCTATACCGCACAGGCGGATCTCCATTATGCAATACATGCGGGCAATGGAGAATTTCCCCGGTTTATCTTCGCACCCGGTGATGCAGCACAAGCCTATGAGTGCGCTGGACATGCGCTCAGGCTTTCATGGAAGTATCAGGTGCCGTCAATTATCCTGACGGACAAGACTCTCGCTGAAAGCACTTACACGGTGGAACCCTCCAATCTGCCTGATAGTATCCCTGCTCAGCCTATGAATGATAGAAATCTGGAAGGGCTGTATGAACGGTATATAGATGCTGAGGATGGCGTCTCTCCCTATGCTATCCCCGGGGATATTGGTGTGACAATCAAAGTTAACAGCAAGACCCATAATCCCGATGGCATATCGACGGATACGGCAGAAGGAGTCGCCCGGTGCACCGAAAAACAGATGCGGAAACTTCCCGCCATGCGACAGGAAATCTCGGATTTACGCCCGGTAATAATTTATGGAAATCCTGATGCCGAGATCTGCATTCTTTGCTGGGGTTCAAATGCCCAGCTCTGCCGCGAGGTTGCCGGCCATCTGGGGATAAAGGCAGTTCAGCCGCTTGCATTATGGCCTTTTCCAGCAGGAGAGGTGTCTGATGCAGTCGGAGATTCGTGGATGGTGATCTCTGTTGAGGATAATTATACAGGTCAGCTTGCCGAACTTGCCCGCAATCATGGCATCCGTGTAGATCTGCATATTCCAAAATATGACGGGAGGCCACATACCATTGATGGTCTCATGGAACTTCTCTGGGGGATGGTGGCATGAATCAGTCGTTCATTACTGATGCACAGAATACGTGGTGTATGGGATGTGGGAATTTTGCCATTCTGCATGCCATAAAGGATGTGATTGTCGGTCTTATCGAAGATGGGGTTCCCCGGGAGTCCATTGTGCTGGTTGCCGGGATCGGATGTCACGGAAAAATTGCTGATTATCTGAATATATCCACGTTCTATTCGCTGCATGGCAGGGCCCTTGCTGTGGCAACCGGAATAAAAATTGCCAATCCCGATCTGACGGTGATCTGCACGGTTGGTGATGGAGATAGCTATGCAGAGGGCCTGGCTCATCTGATATTCGCGGCAAAGAGGAATATTGATATCACGGCGATCGTTCACAACAATCGTGTGTATGGCCTTACCAAAGGGCAGTATACTCCGACATCACCCGGGACCTACCATGGGAAATCGATCCCCAAAGGAGTTTCTGATGATCCCCCGTTCAATCCCCTCGAGATTCTGCTGTGCTCGGGGTGTGGATTTCTTGCACGCGGGTATACGCAAAGGCAGGAACAGCTGACAGACCTTATACGCGAGGCAATTGTGCACAAGGGATTTTCTGTGGTGGATACGCTGCAGATATGTGCCAGTTTCCTTGATATTGGAGATTTCTACAATGAGCGAGTCTATGTTCCGGCAGGTCATAATCCGGAGGATTTTGATGCTGCATGCAGGATTGTGGGCGAGTGGGACTATGACGGGGACGCCCCCATTGCCCTCGGAACTCTCTATCGCAAAGAGATGCCGACGTATGAAGGACGATTCAGGGTTTTACAAAAGAATGATGTTGAAAGAGCCAAACTTGTTGAGAAGATCATGCGGGAACGCAGATAGAACAACGTCCCATAAATTATTTTCTGACTCAACTTTTTTATATCATATCCGGTAATTACCTCCTGTTCGACAGATGTTGGTGATGCAACGTGAATGAAAGAGTGATGGAAGCAATCAACGAACAGATAAAATGGGAATTATATTCTGCGTATCTGTACCTTTCGATGTCGTCATGGTTTGAATCCATAGGTCTGAAAGGATTTGCAAACTGGGAGCGTATTCAGGCGATGGAGGAACGTGATCATGCGATGAGATTCTATTCATATATAATTTCCCGCGGGGGGAGGGTGATCCTTCAGTCAATTGATGCTCCACCTTCGGAATGGGAATCGCCTCTTGCTGCTTTTGAATTTCAACTGTCCCATGAAAAAGCTGTCACGGCCAGAATTGAAAATCTGATGAATATTGCACTTGAGGAGAAGGACCATGCTTCTGCCAGCATGCTCCAGTGGTTTATCAATGAACAGATTGAAGAGGAGGAAAATGCGAGTTCCACGGTGGAACAGCTGAAGATGGTCGGCGGTGAGACAGGGAAGGGCCTTCTCTATATGCTTGATAAGGACATGAGTGCCCGGGTATACAATCCGCCGGTCGCCCAGGAATAGAAATTATTCCTCCTTCCTATATTTTTATTTGAATTTTGGCCTGCATGGGCATTGGTGTTCATGCGAGGCCAGTTCTGTTTTTCTGACATTTCGGAGAGGTCGTATCCAAGCCGGGGGCCCTGTACTGCGACCCGCTGCGGCATCCCCGTCTGTTCAGAGAAAATCTGCGGCAGGGTGCGCCTTTCAGGGATCTAAAAAAAATTAATAAGAGAAAAGAAATTGTCAGTATGTTCGGGAAATAATTGCAGGGCGTGCTTTTTTTCCGCATACCAGGCAGCGGCCCTCTTTTTCATCGATGTATGCGCTTCTCACTTCATATCCAAGGACACTAACGCCGGTTTCCTTTTCAATGATTTCTGCACAGGTTTCATCTCCGCACCAGTGGAGAACCGCGACCCCCATATCTGCCGCATCTTTTGCTTCCTGCATCGTTGAGACCTGCACGATTTGTTCCATAGCACGCGCCTCGGCACGTTGTTTCATCTCCAGTCTGAAGGTTTCAAGAAGATCGATGGTTTCCTCAACGACGATATTGCGGGAGATTTGGGTCTTTTCTCCAAATCGTGTTGCGGCCATTACAACCCCGTTATCAATATCGCGCGGACCGATTTCCAGGCGTAGGGGTACGCCCCGCATCTCCCAGTAGTAGTACTTTGCTCCAGGCCGAAGATTTCTGGTATCGGTTGTAACCCGGAATCCGGCACAGCGAAGAGTATCTTCCAGTTCATCGGCAGCGTTCTGAACATCGGTTTCTCTTCCTTTTTTGATGATTGGGACGATAACTATCTGCGTGGGGGCGATTTCCGGCGGAAGGACAAGTCCGCGATCATCACCATGAATACTGATGAGAGCGGCAATGCATCGCTCTGATATGCCGTAACAAGTCTGATGGGCGAACTGTTGAATCCCTTCAGGATCTTCATAGGTCAGATCAAATGTTTTCGAAAAATTATCCCCGAGATGATGTACTGTACCGACCTGGAGGGTTTTTCCGTCAGGCATGATGGCGTCGGTGGCGATGGTATAATCCGCTCCCGGGAATTTATCCCATTCCGGTCGGCGGGAGATAATGACAGGGACGCAGAGGCGTTCATAAAATTTGCTATAGAGGGACACGGCATCCTCAACCTGATGTTCGGCCTCGTCCCAGGTTGTATGAACGGTGTGGGCCTCCTTAAACGACGTAATCTCACGAAGCCGGATAAGTGGGCGGGTGTGTTTGGTCTCATACCTGAAGGTGTTTACAATCTGGTACAGTTTGATGGGGAGATCAGCATGGGATCTCACCCAGAGGCTGTACATGGGATAGATTGCCGTTTCGCTTGTCGGGCGAAGTGCCAGGGGGACATCAAGTTTGGTAAGGCCGCCGTGAGTAACCCAGTAGACTTCCTCTTCAAATCCTTTGATATGCTCCGCTTCCTTCATGAATTCGTGTTCGGGAATTAGAAGGGGGAATAGCGTCTCTTCATGATCCCTGTCCAGAAGTTCTCTTAATATTGCATAGGTTCCTTTCCGAATTGCGAATCCATGAGGGTACCATACATAGATGCCTTTGACAGGGTACCGGACATCCATGATCTCCGCCTGCCAGAGTATGTCATTATACCACGCGCTAAAATCGCATTTGGGAGGGAGTGGGCCGCTCTCGTCGTGCATTTACCAGACTCCTTAAGTGAGTAAATTTAGGATTTCGGGCGTAATAAACCCCTCTATACACGCGGCAATCGCAAGGAGCGGGAGAACCAGAAGGAGAAACTTTCTTCCGTATGTTCCGGCTGCCGCCACTGCATCCCCATCGGCGCTCAGTTCCCGCCACACTTCCCCTCCGAGAAGAATGCCATACGACCCTGCGAGAATGAATGCGGGGATTTCGAATATGCCATGGGGAAGGACGCCTGCGAGAAAGAATAACAATCCCTGTTCCTGGCGGATCATCTCTGCAACGATGCCAATGATAAATCCGTTGAGGGTCAGTATAAGCAGCGTAATCAGCCCAAATGAAACCCCTCCCAGAAACAGGATGGTCGAAGCCTGCAGGTTGTTGATAAAAATATTGAGGGTGACAATGGTGGGATTCTCGCTCATCAGCTGGGTGAAGATTTCTTCATTGATGAGCTCCATCAGCTCTTCTCCAACAGCCGGATTACTCGTTACCGCAACCCCTCCGATGACAGCGGCAATGAGAAATATTGCGAGGGCCAGAAGAACGGCACGGAGTTCCTTCCCGTCACACATACAGCACCATCCGCATCATATCGCGTATTCCCGGGGCCATCCCCACCACGATCATTGCGAGAAGAATGAGGTGCCAGAGCGAATCGCTGCCCCCTTCCCTGCGATATGCTTCCAGGATATATATCGCCGGAATGAGAACGGCAAATTTCAGTGCATACATGGAAAAAGCTGTTCCAGTCCACTCAATAAGATGCGATCCGACCACATGCACTTCAACATATTTCATTTCGTGCAGGTCAATTCCGTAACTTGTAGCACTTGCGTCAAGCATATGTCCGTAGATCAGCAGTTTGTAGAGTGCATCATTGACATATTCCCAGCCAAATATATATCGCATGAGGGCCCAGAGAGCGCCAAAACTGATGAGGGACATCCCAATAATGGTGAAGAGAACGGTCAGTGAAACCTGCGAATAGGTAAGCCCGTATGACAGAAGGATAAGCGTTACCACAATGCATGCGGCGACACCGCCCCAGAAATAGCCTCTGGTATAGGAATCAAGCAGACCCCGTTTCTCGCAATTACGTGCAATGACGAGAACTGCGATGGTATAGAAGAAGACCACGAAAAAGATCAATGGCGTTACCAGAAGGACATTCCATGGTCTGGGAATGATGCCTGTATCCTCGACGACGCGCAGGACCCCTCCGAGTACAACGAACGGTATTGTTGCAATGATAAAATCGTGATCTATCTGAATTCCTGTTTTTTTCAGCCACCTATAGACAAGATAAACTGCAATGATAAGGATGATTGCATACGTCAGGGTATCGACGATAGTATAGGGTTCACCATTGAGTGTCGGGCCTACGTAATATTTGTATATAAAATCCCAGATCATTTAGTGATAATAAATGAGTGCAGATGGTATAAAATTACTCAAAACCCCGGTTTTGGACAAGTCAAAGTGGATGCAGCTGCCACGGGACGTTGTTATCGGGCATGATGTTATAGAACAAATCCCGAAGGTGTGCGAAGATCTGGGATTATCCGGCCCGGCACTGGTTATCAGCGGAGCAGGGACAACGATGAAGGTGGCGGGTGAACGAGTCCTCTCTCTTCTTGGTGATCAGTATGAAACCGATTGCTTTCTCGTTGATGCAATAAATCCGGAAACTATCGCAGAAGCTGAAAAAGCGGCGGCAGATGCAGAATTTCTGATTGGGGTCGGCGGAGGGAAGGTCATTGACACAGCAAAGATCACCTCCTATAATCTTGACAAGGTCTTTCTCAGTGTTCCGACCGCAGCGTCTCACGACGGGATCGCATCATCACGCGCATCGGTCCCGATGGAGGGCGGAAGTGTCTCCCTTCAGGCGCACCCCCCGACGGCCCTGATCGCCGATACAAAAATCATCGCCGCTGCACCGCGCCGTCTGCTCGCATCGGGGTGCGCAGATGTCATATCGAATTATACTGCAATTCTGGACTGGGAGCTTTCAAACCGGCTGAAAGGGGAACCAATCTCGGAGTATGCAATGGCTCTGTCGCGCATGACTGCCGAAATTACCGTGAAAAATGCGGGGGTCATTAGGCTGAATACGGAAGAGAGTGCCTGGACAGTGGTAAAGGCCCTGGTATCATCAGGCGTGGCAATGAGTATCGCCGGGTCTTCGCGCCCTGCTTCAGGGGGAGAACATAAATTCAGCCATGCCCTCGATCAGCTTGCGCCCGGCGTAGGTCTTCATGGGGAACAATGTGGAATTGGTTCAATCATCACCATGTATCTACACGGTGGCGATTGGAGGGAGATCCGTTCATCTCTTAAGACGATCGGTGCACCGACGACCCCGGCTGAAATCGGGATTGATGACGAGACCGCAGCAAGGGCGCTTGTCAAAGCCAGGGAAATTCGCCCGGAGCGGTTCACGATTCTTGATATGGGTATTACCGATGAGGTGGCACACAATCTTATCCGGATGTTGTATATGGAGTAAGTCATGAGCATCGAAAAATCTAAAATCACGCTTGCAGGAAAGAATCTTGCAATAGAGGGGATGGAATTTATATATGAAGGTGAAAGCCCCGCATGTGAGGGCTGCAAGCTCCACAAGGTCTGCCATAACCTCCGTCCACGGCGCAGGTACAGAATTGTGAATGTGCGAACAAATACCCTGCATTCATGCAATGTTCACAATGAGGGGGCATATACGGTGGAGGTTGTTGTTGCACCGATAAAATCCGCTGTACCTTCGGAGCGTGCCATATTGCATTCAAGGATCACCTTTGAGACGAACTGTACGGAAACCGGATGTCCGAATTTCTCTCTGTGTAATCCGGAAGGAGCGATCGAAGACGAAGGGTACCATATTGAAGAAGTGTTCGGAGACGTGGAAAAGCCCTGTGTTCTGGGGAGGCGGATGGTAGCCGTCCTTCTTCGTCCGCTCTCTGAATAGGGGTTTTATTCCCACTGAATATCCGTTTTTATTACCTGGTACCTGCGGCATCCTTCCTGAGAGTGTCAAGACGGTCTGCCATAGTGATGATATCACGTATTCCCTGAATGTTGCCCAGCCATTGTGAAGGAATTGCATTCAGGCCAAGATATGCTCCAGCCATTGCCCCTGCAATCGCTGCGATCGTATCTGTATCCCCCCCAAGCATGACGGCTGCCGAGACTGTTTCGGGGTATGTTTCATTATGTAAAAAAAGCGCGATTGCGCAATGAGTTGCTGCCAGGGTGTCGAGTGAGGGGGTGAGGGGGAATCTGTGAAGATCGCCAAGAACGTCCTGGATTTCTTCCTGGGTAACTTTACTCAGGGCGGTCGCGTGTGCCTTTTCCCGTGAGGTTCCACGACAGAGACAGCTGATCATCGTATTGACAACAGCAGAGCATTCACAGGCCACTGGGTGGTAGTGAGTAAGTCGGGAGCAGGCGACACTCACGTTCCAGACCTCATCCGGGGGGTAAAAAATTCCAAGGGGCGTGCCACGCATCGCACTTCCGTTGCTTCTGCCGCCACCCTGCTCATAGAGTTCGCGTGAGGCATCCTGGGGAGCGCACCCGTTCTGAACCCGTGCAAAGACCGATGAAGAAGTTGGTCCATAAAACCGCGGATTTTTTGTATAGGCCGAAATAAGGTTGCGCATCACATCATTCGGGTCAAAAGATCCACATTTGATCAGAGAACCGGCTATCGCAAGTGCCTGTTCTGTATCGTCTGTGAATTCTCCCATCTTTAGTCCGAATATCCCTCCAGATGAAAGTTTGGGGAGGCCCCGGGGGGGGGGTGAAAGCCCCTCATACGGGGCACCAAAGGCATCTCCGACAACAAGACCTGCGAGCGCTCCGGCAGCGCGAGAGTTGTGCGATATAAAGATCACCAATAAATTATATCTCCTTAGGAAAAGTAGTAATTGCTAAGGATTGGTGATTTGGTGCAGAAAGAGGAACTATTACATCTTCACATGCTTCTCGTCCATGTGAAAAAATATTACGAATCTACAAACAATGAAGAAATTATGGCAGAAAATTATGCTTCTCTGTCGATTTCACCTGTCCATATCCATAAGAACAAGATCTGCCATAAGGAGGCAATTCTCTCCCTGGGGGACGAGCTTGTTCAGTATGTGAGATCAAAAGGGCTGGCTTCCATGGAATATTCGGAATTTGCAACTCCGGATGAGGTTGCGGTTGGTCAGTAATCCGATATGGATGAGGTAACTATTCTCCGGGAGATTATCTCCCGTCTTTCTTTTCCTGGAATCAGGTCATCTGATGTTCAGAAAATTAAGATCAGCGTTTCGAAGAAGTACGGGCTTTCGAATATTCCTAAAAATTCAGCAATTCTTGCAGCGGCTCCTACGGAGGATTACGAGCGTCTGAGACAGATTCTTCAGGTAAAACCGACTCGTACCCTTTCCGGCGTTGCGCCGATTGCGGTCATGACATCGCCTCACCCCTGCCCCCATGGGATCTGCCTTCCCTGTCCCGGAGGGCCGGAACACCCGTTCCAGTCTCCCCAGAGCTACACTGGTGAGGAGCCCGCTGCGCTGCGGGGGCGGCAATTCGGGTTTGATCCGTATGTTCAGGTTCAGGCCCGGCTCTCGCAGTTTCAGTTGCTCGGGCACCATGTAGACAAGGCAGAACTGATTGTGATGGGTGGCACGATTACCGCACGGGATCCGGAATATCAGGAATGGTTTATGCGAGGCTGTATTCGTGCAATGAATGATTACGGGCATGAACCGGCTGATGACAATCTTTCCTATGGGCAACTGTGCCTTCAGAACGAATCCGCCGATGTTCGTTGTATTGCGGTAACATTCGAAACACGGCCTGACTGGTGCCTGCCGGAGCACATCGACCGTATGCTAGGCCTTGGCGTCACGAAGGTGGAACTCGGTGTCCAGCATGTCCAGGACAGGATATTGGACTACAACCGGCGCGGACATGGCGTTGCTGAGACCATTGCTGCAAACCGCCATCTGCGGGATGCCGGGATAAAGGTCGGGTTTCATATAATGCCTAATCTGCCGTCCGCGACCATGGAAGACGACCGGGCAATGTTTCGGGAACTCTTTGAAAATCCGGATTATCGGCCTGATTTCATGAAAATTTATCCTACTCTCGTTACCCCTGGTTCGGAGATCGAGGCGTTATGGGAAAAGGGTGAATACCTGACCTATCCTGAAGAGGACCTGATCCGGCTCATTGCCTACGGCAAATCCTGTCTCCCCGAATATGTCCGCCTTCAACGGGTACAGAGGGATATTCCTGCAAAGCTGATCGTTTCGGGTTCGCATCACAGTAATTTTCGTCAGCTTGCACACGAATATCTTCTTCATGAGGGAGGGGAGTGCAGGTGTATCCGGTGCCGTGAGGCGGGACGTAAGGTAGTGGCAGGCGAGGCGTCAATTGAAGTCATGGAATATGAATGCTGTAATGGTACGGAATTTTTTATTTCGGCTGTTGCGAATGACGCTTTGATCGGATTTGTACGTCTTCGGTTCCCGTACCGGCCATGGAGGTCAGAGATCGAGGGGTCGGCCCTTATACGCGAACTGCATGTATATGGTTCAATGGTCCCCCTTGCCCGTGATGGGGAGGCCGGTTTTGAATGGCAGCATCGCCGATATGGAAACCGTCTGCTTGGTAAGGCTGAAGAAATTGCTGCAGAAGCCGGTTTTTCGGAGATATCGGTGATGAGTGGAATAGGGGTAAGGCCATATTATCGCAGGCATGGCTATGAACGATCAGGCCCATATATGAGTAAGAGGCTCGTATGAACCCCGCAACACTTGAATTTTTAAAGCAAAAGTTCCTCTCTTACTATTCGCGGGCGTTTCTTCCAATGCCTCCATCACTGGAACAGCGTGAGTGGGGGTTCATTTTCTTTGATTCGTCACCCAAGGTTCATATGCGCCGTCATATGGGGTTTCATTCCAGGGATGAAGTGACCTCGTATGTCCGGACAATGGTACCGCGACACATGTATTTTTCCACTGCTTATTACGCGCTTCCATCTGCCGCAACGATGAATGAAAAGGACTGGTGCGGTGCCGATTTGATTTTTGATCTCGATGCCGATCATATTGTCCAGAAAGTTCCGTACGAAGAGATGCTTGCACGTGTAAAGGCTGAGACATTCAAGTTAATTGGGATGCTGACTGATGAACTGGGATTTTCAGAAAAATCTCTTCATCTGGTTTTTTCCGGTGGAAGAGGGTATCATATCCATATCCGTGACCTGGAAATTCGTCAGTGGGAAAGCGCGCAGCGTCGTGAACTCGTGGATTATGTCTGCGGGATTGGCCTGGACCCTGCGATTATGCTCAGGGGAAGAGAGGGTCATGCGGGGGGGTGGCCCATGCGGTATCGCCAGGCACTTCTGGAAGAAGTTCAACTGTTCTCTGAAATGGACCGCACAGAGGCAGTGCGGCTCCTCTCAGAGAAGAAGGGGATTGGGAAGGGTTCTGCTGAGAAGTTTGTGGATTCCGTTGATGACCTTGTCGGCGTGCTCTCGGTTCCTTCGATCTCCGTTCCGTTGAACTCCCGTGTTCTTCAGCTCCTCACTTCAGATGAGTACCTGCCGTTCAAAGAGCGGATTTCTAACCGTGCGGCACTTACCGACGAGCCTGTTACAACGGATGTTAAACGGCTCATACGTGCACCGTCCTCTCTCCATGGGGGCTCTGGCCTAAGGGTCGTCGAATTATCAGGCCCAAAGGAGCTTGATGCATTTGATCCGCTGTATGATGCAGTTGTGGACTATGGGGATGGGAGTGTAAAGGTGGACTGTGCGTTTCCGCTCACAATGACTATGAGGGGAGAAAAGCATATTCTTACGAAGGGATTACAGAAGGTCCCCGAAGAGGTTGCGGTATTTCTATGCTGCAGAGGAATTGCTGAAATTGCTACGGTTGCATCTCAGGCGGTCCATTGAGGCAAATGGGAGAATTTCATGGATTTTGAAGATATCAGGATCATAGTTCTTGACGAGCGGGAGAGTGGAACACTTACGGCGATTCCTCCTGATATATTTGAAAAGGCAAAACATCGTCTTTCAGAACTCTATGAAGAAGCGAAGTGTATAGATAATTTTCTCACCGGGCGTGGAACGGATCTCGTTCAGGAAACCGAGAGCATTAAGGTTACTCTCAATGATATCGCCAGGGAACGGTTTAAAAAAATTCTCAAGATTGCAATCAATCAGATGGAGACCCGTTATGTCGATTCTCAGGAACTGCGTAAAATGCTTCCTGAAGAGCGGGAGATGTACGAAGATATTGCAGCTGCGATCAGCCGATGTCGTGAAGAGTTGATTGAAGGGACGGCTCAGTCAGCTGAAGAACAGCGTCCGGTTGTGGTTGTGGAGAAGGGATCCGTATCTATCGATGAGGCGGAGGGGGGATCTCAGCGCTCCGGGACATCTGATGAGTATGAAATCGTCCGGATCCTGGAGGATATCGAACCATTTATGGGTACAGACGGGAGAATTTATAGCCTTATAAAGGAAGACATTGTTACTCTTCCTGAGAAGAATGCACAAGTCCTGTATGAACGCAACATAGCCTTAAGTATTAAGGCAGGTAAATAATATTGGGACTTCCAATCCATTTCAAGGGGCTTATTTCAATGAAAATGCCAGTAAAATTTAAGACATACTGCCCTTACTGCAGAAAGCATGAGGTACACGAGGTCGAAAAAGTCAAGAAAGGTAAGGATATGCACCTTCACTGGATTGACCGTCAGAAATCCCGCCGTGGGAAAGTCGGAAATATGGGTAAATTTTCCAAGGTCCCTGGTGGCGACAAACCGACAAAGCGTATCAATGTCCGGTACCGCTGTACCACATGCGGGAAGGCGCACCTTCGTAGCGGTGTAAAAGCAGGCAAGTTCGAATTCAAGGAGTGATTAATAAATGGTACGAGTGAGCAGGGAAAATCGCAGTAAATTCTATCAGGTCAAATGTCCTGACTGCGAAAATGAGCAGGTTATTTTCCAGCGGGCAAGCACGACAGTGGACTGTGTTGTCTGTGGGAAGGTTCTTGCTGAACCAAGCGGCGGGAATGCAGTAATTAATGCAGAGATACTCGCTGAACTTGAGTGAGTAGTGAAGTTATGCTAGAGAGAGAATGGCCTGACGAAGGGGAACTGGTTGTCTGCACGGTAACAAACGTAAAAGACTTTGTTGCTTTTGTAACCCTCGATGAGTACAACAATCGCGAAGGTCTGATCCCGATTGCCGAAGTGGCACGTGGATGGATTAAGCACATCAGAGATTTCGTTCGGGAGGGGCAGAAAGTCGTCTGCAAGGTTCTGCACGTTGATCGTAAAAAAGGTCATATTGATCTCTCGCTCAAGGACGTTAATGATCACCAGCGCAAAGAAAAAATTCACGAGTGGAAAAACGAGCAGAAAGCCATTAAGTGGATTTCATTCATATCAGAAGCGACTGGTGTCAATGAAATTGAACTACAGAGTATTTTTTACCAGGAATATGGGGCGCTTTTTCCCGTATTCGAAGATATTCTTACCGATGAAAAAGGGACTTTAAAACGTCTCAATCTGAATAAAAAGGTTGTAGACTCACTTATTCAGGTCGCCGGAGAGAATGTCAAATTACAGAAGGTCACCATCACGGGAAATCTGATCCTGATGTCGACCAAACCAGATGGGGTCAATGTAATTCGCAGGGCCCTGAGAAGTGCCCAGCCGAATGTCGATGATGTTGACATTGAACTGGTATACGTTGGCGCACCCAAATACCGGGTGAAAGTAACGGCACATGACTATAAAACTGCTGAAAAGGCGATCGACAAGGTGGCGAAGGCTGCTATCGGTGTTGTTGAACGTGCCGGCGGTACCGGGGAATTTGTACGCAAACAGCGCTCTGGTAAGAATTGATGGCCGGAAAGATCCGAAAATGTCCGTACGACGGGACATACACCTTCTCTTTTTCCTGTCCTTCCTGTGGAAGAGCAACCAGTACTGCACATCCTGCACGGTTTTCGCCTGAGGATAAATACGGAGTATACCGCAGGAGATTATTCCATGGATGATATTACTATCCAGATAGCTCGTGACGAAAATATTGGAGGGAAAATCCTTATTGAGGGACTTCCCGGAGTGGGTCAGGTTGGCAAACTCGTTGCTGAACACATGATCGATGAACTGGGTGCAGAGAAGATCGCCGAAATAACCTCGATTTACTTTCCTCCACAGGTTACCATCAATGAGGAGGGGATCACCGAGCTTGCCAAGAACGAAATTTACCGGTACGAAACAGACGGACGGGCCTTTCTGTTTCTTGTCGGGGATTTTCAGAGCAACTCTTCAGAAGGGCATTATCTGCTGTCTGATGCATATCTGCAGCTCGCCCAGGAACTTGGTGTACAGCGGGTGTATACGCTCGGCGGATATGGCGTGGGGCACCTCGTGGAAGATATCCGGGTTCTCGGGGCCGTCAACCATCCTGACCTTCGTGAAGAGGTGGAGGCCCAGGGAGTTCTGTTCACCCGTGATGAACCCGGCAGCGGAATCATCGGGGCTTCAGGTCTTCTGCTCGGGCTTGGTAGCGGATATGGCATTGAGGGTATCTGCCTGATGGGTGAAACTTCCGGGTATATCGTCGATCCCAAAAGTGCTCATGCTGTTCTTCAGGTACTTTCCCGCCTGATCGGTCTTGTCGTTGATGAAACGAAACTTGAAGAGCGTGCATCTGAAATGGAGGCGCTTTTCGACAAGATCCGGGATATGGAAGAGAAACGGTCGCAGGAAGAACTCAGTTATATCGGCTGAGCCGGCATGATTGTCAACACGGATCTTCACCTTCATTCCCCTTTTTCGATGGCTGTATCAAAATCTATGTCGCCATCCGCTCTTCTTGAAACCTGTATCCGGAAAGGAATCGAAGTTCTTGGAACCGGTGACGCATCACATCCGGCATGGAGGGATGCATGGGAGGGGCATACGGAGAACGAGGAGGGCATTACCGTTGTGCCAACGATGGAGGTTCAGGGAGAGGGAAGGGTACACCACCTGATTCTGACCGAATCAATGGAGATTGCCGAGGCAATATCACGCCGGTTTGCCCCTTACAGCCGGACAATAAATTCTTCAGGAAGGCCACATGTTGCTCTTTCTGGAGGGGATATTGCCCGGATTGTGCATGATGAGGGGGGCGTTGTCGGGCCCGCACATGCGTTCACCCCGTGGACCGGAATGTACGGAAAATATTGCTCGCTGGAAGAGTGTTATCAGGAAGAGTTACCTGATTTTCTTGAGCTTGGCCTCTCCGCTGATTCATCGTATGGGGCGGGCATCCCGGAACTTGTGAATATTCCTTTTGTGTCGAATTCTGATGCCCACAGCCCCTCTCCTCTGAAGATTGGCCGGGAATTCAATAGAATTGATATTAATAATGAGACCCCCGCTGCAGTTATCGAGTCGGTATGCAGGGGAAATATTCTCCTTAATGCCGGATTTTTTCCGGAAGAAGGGAAATATAACCGGACTGCCTGTACAACCTGTTATCGACAGTTTCATTTTTCTGAAGCAGAGGAGAACGGATGGCGATGTCCACATGACGGTGGAGTGATTAAGGTGGGGGTACGTGACCTTGCGGAGCAGATGAGCACTGGCCCGATGAGTCCACGTCCGCCGTATCTTCATACCATTCCCTTGGGTGAGATCATCCAGACCGTGCTCGGTACTTCGTCACCGAATACACGGAAATGCCAGGCCCTCTACGACGAATTCATCGCCTGTTTTGGGTGCGAAATTGCTGTTCTGACCGATGTGGCAATTGGAGAGATTGCACAGGTCAATCCTGGTGTTGCCGGGGGTGTCGAAGACCTCAGGTCAGGAAGAATCACCCTTCACCCCGGCGGGGGAGGGAAGTACGGTACATTTTCACTGCAATCGGTGGAGAACTGAGAATTCAGTAGTTATCTCTCTTTTTCATAGCGGTTCCCAATCTTTACCAGTGAGTCTGCAAAACGATCGCTGAAATAGGCGTGGGTATATCCGGCAAGAGTTCTTCCTTCATACATGCCGTCTTTGCCGTCACAGATTCCTCTTCCGCGGGTGAGTGTTAGGGCGAACCGTGCATCACTGTCACATTCGACACAGGTATAATGAAATTCATGCCCTCGCCAGGTGAGTCCGTGGGGGAGCAAGGCATCTCCTGTGGTGCAGTGTGCATGCGCGTATCCAAGAGCCTGAAACCGGTCCATTTTTATCGTGTGTGCAGGAAGAACTCCGACCATTTTCATCGTGTCGGAACCGATGGTGATATCCCTGGTGAGATAGGTCAGGCCCCCACATTCGGCATAGAGTGGCATCCCATTGAGAGCTACGCTACGAATCTGACCGGTTGCCTGTGCGGTTTGCAGTTCCGAAGCATACAGTTCCGGGTATCCTCCGCCGAGGTACAGGGCATCTGCATCGGGAAGAGCATCATGCAATGGGCTGAAAAAGATGAGGTTCGCACCCTGTTCCCGGAGTCTGTCAAGGTTGTCCTGGTAATAGAAACAAAATGCCTCATCGTAGGCAACGGCAATCGTGGTCGTTTCATCCGCGTTTTTCCCTTTTCTGGACGCTGCATAAGAAACCGGGGTGTCCCGGCCCTTCGCTGTAGTTTCAAGGATGGCATCAATATTACAATATTCCTCGATGAGCGGCCCGAATGCAGCCATAGCATTGGTTTCATGAGCCATGCACAGCCCCAGGTGGCGACTCTCCACTGAATTCTCCCTATTGTGTGGAATCCACCCGAATGCGGGGATCTTCAGCGATGTCTCAATCATCTGCCGGTGGCGGAAGCTGCCGACCTGGTTGAATATCACGCCGGCCAGACACACCTCCTCGTCAAAATGCCGGTACCCCTGCACCGTTGCATTAGCACTCCTGGACATCCCTTTGACATTGACGGTCAGGATGACGGGAGCCTGCAGTATCTTTGCAACATGTGCGGTGCTCCCGCAGTCGACACCCTCGAGCCCGTCATACAGGCCCATGACTCCTTCGATAACTGCGATATCGGCCCCCACGGATGCCCTGCTGAATGTTTCGAGAACCCCGGTCTCCCCCATCATATAGGGATCGAGATTTCTTGAGGGGCGTTTGCAGATTGCTGAATGGTGGGATGGGTCAATGAAGTCGGGACCTACTTTAAACGGCTGGACTTTCATGCCCCGTTTAATGAGCGCAGCCATCAGCCCGCTTGCGATGGTGGTCTTTCCGCATCCTGAATGGGTGCCTGCAATAACTATTCGTGGAATCATTTTTCTTTTCCCATTTTTGATATTTTCTCCATCGACCCGGAATGTTATGGTAAATTGCTGTTAGTTCTTGATCTCAACAATATTTCTCATTGAGGCACCAAAGGATTATCTCCTGATTTTATTTATCCTCTAGATTTGATTGAGAAATCGGCTATCGGTTCGAATCGGCACATTATTTGCACTCTTTAGGACGATTGATCAAATATCTGTGGTATATTGCTTCTCAAAAAGAGTGTTTTGACCTGGCAGAATATCATCTTCTCCTGTTTACAGAGCAGAAACGGGATCGATGGGCAGGTTCCGAGGTCCTTTGTGTTCAAATCAAATTTCAATCAATAGGTAATCAGAGAAACGGCAATTATTGTAAATAACCAATCTCGCTATTTATTTCAAAAGAATTGGTGAAACCTTCCTTGAACAATGCATATGCGTGAGCGCGTAGAAAATCAAAATTCTTAAACGATCAACCCATGGAGAGCAGGTAAAACTCCGGGAGTTAGGAAATATTTTTGGCCGTAATGCACATACCTAACTTGATGCTTTCAATTCGCAGGGAAATCTGTGGGTACTGTGGAGCATGCGTCTCCGTCTGTCCCGAAGGGGCACTTGAACTGATTGACGCATACCTCACAGTAGATGCGGATCGGTGCCGCGACTGTGGAATCTGTGCAAGGGTCTGTCCCCTTGGTGCACTGGAGGTGGCGGATGAACGATCATTATGATGTTCTCATAATCGGTGGAGGACCCGGCGGGGCAATGGCAGGCAAGGCTGTTGCGGAGGCAGGGCTCTCATGCTGTATTATTGAAAAGCGCCCGGCTATTGGGACTCCTGTACGTTGTGCGGAGGGAGTTGGCCAGGAGATCTATGACTTTATCGATCTTGATCCGAAATGGGTTTCTGCCAGAATACAGAGTGCCGAACTGGTCGCACCCAATGGGCAGGTTATCGAACTCAGCTCGGAAATGGCAGGCAATGAAGTCGGCTATGTACTGGATCGAAAGATGTTCGACCGCGAATTGATCTGGAGAGCGGCAAATGCAGGGTCCGATGTGTATGTCAAGACACGCGCCGTTGATGCAATCGTGGAAGATGGCGCGGTAAAGGGTGCACGGGTCGAATATGCAGGAGAAATACGGAATATATCTGCGAAAATAGTCATCGCTGCGGATGGTGTCGAATCCAAATTTGCCCGCTGGTGCGGTATCGATACAACGGTACCCATGAATGAACTGGAAACTTGTGTTCAGTACCTGATGACCGATATTGACATAGATTCTTCGGTCAATGTTTTTTACCTTGGCAATGAAATGGCGCCGGAAGGATATGTTTGGATATTCCCAAAGGGGGAAAGGACAGCCAATGTTGGTATTGGCATCTCCGGGAAGAAGTGCAAAGATGGCAGCCGACCGAAAGACTATCTGGACAGGTTTGTTCAGGAGAAATTCCCCAAAGGTAAGATCATTGAACTGATTGTCGGTGGCGTTTCCGCATGCAGGCCGCTGAGATCAACGGTTGCGAACGGTCTCATGATTGTGGGTGATGCAGCACGCGTTAGTGACCCGCTTACCGGTGGAGGAATCATCAATGCGATGTACACAGGAAAATTGGCCGGGGAAGTTGCCGCTGAATGCATCAAAGAGGGGAACCTGACTGCCGCGGTACTGAAAAAATATGATACTATCTGGCGTGAATCTGCCATGGGTAAGGGCATTGAGAGAAACTACCAGATAAAAGAGATCATGATCCGCCTATCCGATCAAAAAATGGACTCCATTCTCAGTTCGGTCCAAAAAATGGACCTTGAAGTAATCGGGACGAAAGAAATTGTCAGGGAACTGATAAAATATAATCCTTGGCTGCTCAAGGAAATGAGTAATCTGAAAAAAATATTAGGCTGAACTTTTCAGCTGACGGTTAAGGACTGCCAGACAGTCCTTTTCTGCCTCTTTTTTTGTAAAAACGATTATTTTATCGCCCTCGCGAATACGGATCTTGCCGCTTGGTATGATGAGATCCCCCTTTTCCCGCTGGATTGCGATAAATACGAAATCTTTTACTTCAAGTTCGAGTATTTCGTGGTCAATCATGGGTGCATTTCGATCCACATCAACCTGGAAGATTGTTCCACCGGGGATGGACGCAATCTGATGAAGATCGGTGTTCTCAGACCAGTAATAAAGGCGGTTGGCGACGAGTTCATCAGGATTTTCGCTGATGTGGACTCCTACCTCCTTAAAGAGGTCAGAATGTTCCTTCTGATTAACAATTGATACAACATTCGGTACATTGAATTTTTTCGCCAGCCAGCATGTCATGAGATTCACTGCATCATCACTTGTTGTCGCGACGAGAGCATGTGCCCTGTCAATTCCTGCATCTTCAAGGATGGATTTATCAGTGGCATTGCCGTTTATTGCCATGACATCATAGTGTTCGATTACTTCATTGCATCTGTCTTCGTCCTGATCGATAACGACTACTGAGTCACCATGCTCAACAGAGATGGCTGCAAGGTTCCGGCCAATTCCCCCCAACCCAATGATGATGATAAACATTCATTGGGTTTTCGACACCATGTATTGATATAGATTGTGAAATGTCGTGAGGATAAACGTGATATGTGGGGTAGATGAAGCCGGGAAAGGAGCTGTTCTTGGTCCTATGGTCATTGCAGGGGTTCTGGTACATGATATTGAAGAGTGCGAAGGCATCGGGCTCATGGATTCGAAAATTCTGTCAAAAAAGCGCAGGGAAGAATTATTCGATCGAATCACTGCGGACTTCATGGTAGCTGTTCGTGTCATAGATGCCCAAGACATTGATCATATGCGCACAGAACTGAAGACGGGGATGAATGCCATTGTTGCGACAGCGCATGCCGCCGTTATTGAGGAACTTGATGCACGGATGGCTTTTGTTGATGCCTGTGATGTAAATGCGCGGCGGTATGGAGAAACGATATCAAATCTTCTTCAAACGTCGTGCACCGTTATTTCGGAGCATAAGGCTGACAGCCGTTTTCCTGTTGTCAGTGCTGCATCCATTGTGGCAAAGGTCACTAGAGACCGGATTATTGATTCGCTTTCTGAGGAATTTGGTGCAATAGGGAGTGGGTATCCCTCTGATAAAGTCACGATTGAGTTTCTTGAGGCATGGATTTGCGAGAATGGTTCACCGCCGCCATTTGCGCGGCGATCATGGAGGACGGTGTCGGATATTAACGCGCGTCTATCCCAGTCTACCCTCTTTGATTTTTAGAGGTCATCTCCCTGTTCCCTATGGTTTATCAGGACTGCGGGCGAAGATTATATCCGGATGGATTGGCTCATTGTTGCAATATTCTGTATTGCGTTGTATGCTCTTATCGCGGGGTATATCAAATATAATAATCTCTGGCAGGAACACATAGCATTTTATGGGCCAATTCTTGCAGTAAAGACCGACAAAGTTGGTTTTTTCGATTCATTCAGGCCTTATTCCAGATTTTTACGGATGTATGGAACGTTTGGTGCCATTCTTGTTGTGGTGATCTCAGCAATAATGTCAGTTCTTCTTCTCTTTGGATTTTACAAGACGATACAGTCTCCACCGCCTCCCGAGGGTATCTATGAAATTCAGAATATTCTTGCAATTCCCGGTGTCAATGAATTTATCCCATTCACCATTGCTGTTCTGATAGGACTTTTTTTCACCCTTGTTGTGCATGAATTCGGGCATGCAATTCTTTGCAGGGTCGAAGATATCCGGGTGAAGAGCACCGGAATCCTGTTTGCCGTTGTTCCCATCGGAGCATTTGTCGAACCTGACGAAGAAGAGGTCGAAAAAGCTTCCCGGAGATCGAAAATCAGGATGTATGGTGCCGGAATTGTCAATAATCTGGTTGTTGCTTCGATTTGTTTTGTCCTTTTGATACTGTTAATGGGAATGGCAACCCCGAATTCGGTTCCTGTGATTTATGGCGTTTACAAGGATTATCCGGCTGAAATGGTGGGGGTGCCTCCCGATTCGGTGATATCTGCAATTAACGGAATACCCGTTGAATCAGTAGGCGAGATCGGTTCTATCCTTGAACAGACAATGCCGGGTGAAGATATTACATTAAAGGTGGTATCCCGGGGAGAAGAGCTCACATACTCTCTGACTCTCACCGAGTGGCCGCAGGATCTTGATCCCGGGGCAACATCGGGGTTCATGGGAATATCCTACTATACTCCGTCTGCCACAAAGGAAGTGTTTGAACGATATATCATAAGTCCTGTCGGACCTTTGTTTCTCCTGTATCTGCCGATCAACGCGGTAATTGAAGGTGATTCATTGCAGATGGCAATTCTTGCATTCGATACCAGTTATGCATCCGTATGGGACGTACCTTTCAAAGGATTCTGGGGGCTCGTGCAGATTGTGTTTTGGAGCTTCTGGTTTAACCTTGCCGTAGGTACATTCAATGCACTCCCGTTCATCCCTCTTGATGGTGGATATATCATGCAGGAGGGAATAACAGGGCTATTCGAACGTAGAGGAAGACCTGATCTGGCACGCTATGTTGTGGCTGCCATTAGTACAGCCATGATAGCCATTATTGTCCTTCTCATTGCGGTTCCGCATATTCTTGGATGAGGTTTTGTAGTTTGATTTATGTAAGTGACTGACAATATCATATGTGAGAGTCGCTACAGGGGAAATCTCGGCAATGCTACACCCCTGTTGTTTACAACAGCAGAACTTCAGGATACAAAGGGAAAAGGTACGGTTCATGTCTCGAATTCCGGCAAACAAGCTCTATGCTCTAGGTTGGTATAACGAGGGGATCGCTCATCTCAAGATAAATGAATTTGAGGAAGCGATGCAGTTTATCAATACTGCACTGGAAGCGCTTCCGGAAAATCCGGATTTTCTTATAGGTAAAGGTGATGTTTACCTATCCCTTGGAAATTATGAGGAAGCATATTACTATTACAAGCGGGCCGCTGACAACGAAGCAGACAATTTCCGTGCATGGTTATCGATGGGAACAGCGTTGATGCGGCTTGAAAACTACGATGACGCCAGGGGATGTTTTCTACGTGCAAAGGAGCTCCGGAATCATGACGGTGAAGTCTGGCTTGGATTAGGGATATGTCTGCTACATATGGGCACGACCGAAGAAGCATCTCAGGCGTTGAAAACCGCAATAAAGTTGAGACCGAATCAGCCTGCACTATGGTATCACCTGGCGCGTATTGAAAAAGATACTCAGAAAGCGCTGAAGCTCCTTATACGGGGTCACCGTATGGACCCCAATAATATCGATATCCTTCTGGAACTCACAAGGGTCTATATCACTATCAATAATCCAGAAGAGGCAGGAAAAATGCTTGAGAGAGCTTATGAGATCTCTCCCAAGAATCAGCGCGTAATAGAAATGATGGAATATTATGTTCTGGAGACTACCTGGAACGAAGTGTTTGACAAGCCCTATTTTGCTGAAGATGAAGATCTCCTCTAACTTCACCCGGTTTTTCCCAATAATTATTCAGTGCGGAGGAGTGCAATTCTTGAACCCTTGGGGACACCTATCGCATCTGCCACCGGCTGACATTTTACTGACATAAGATAAACTACGGGGCAGGGTAGGGGAAATTCAGAAAACGACTCATAATTTGCCATACCTTTTGAAATTACCAGTGTTGCAGATTGGAGGGCCTCCCGCACTTCCTCCGGAAGATAGGGGGGGTAGTATCCGAGTTCGGCAATCCCTGTTGTATTAGGAAGGATCTTTGTGCAATGCTGGTCAATCCCGGCAAAAAGGGCATCTTCCACCGTTGCATCATTGATAATCGGTGCCCCGCGCACCACCACCGTTACATCTGCACCCCTGTTATTCAGATACTGGATGAGGAGGCTGTCAAAGATAATTTCACCACAATTATCACAAAAATAGACCACCCGGTCCAGATACTTTTCCATGGCCAATGTATCGTCGATACTGAGTCCTTTTTCATACTCCTGCCTGAAGAAATTCAAGAAATCATCGGTGACCTGGTGTTCGGCAGATCCGTAGTCGAGAGTATTGGCAATGATTGCAGCCAGGCAATAATCGCGAAATGTTGTTAGTTCACCTTTCATCGCCTCCGCTGCCTCAAGTGCCTCTTGGTTATTCATCTCTTTGAGGCTGCGGTATGGGTTAGGATCATTGATAGTACAGTACGCACACCGGTGAATCCTGCTTGAAATGTGGGGGGCAGGTACCTGTTCACGCCATATTTGCCTGAGGAGAAGTTGGCATTCGTTCACGGCCTGCTCAACAATGCAGTCATCTTTGCACGAAAGACGGCATTCAAACTCGACCCGGGACATGAGACAATTAAAGCATGTATCTAAGAGTTGCATAGAATAACACTTCCAAAAAAATAGTCATGGGGCCACTGCGATTCGAACGCAGGTCAGAAGACCCCCAGTCTCCTAGGATGGTCCAGGCTACCCTATGGCCCCGCTATAATAGATTGGCTTGTATCCTTTATTTATGTTGTCTTTTTGAAATTCAATCAAATTCTTTTGGTTTTGAATTCTTCAACATTTTTTGTAAGTTGTTCGATTTCATTTGAAGTAAGATTCATTTTTCCACTGATTTTATCGACTTCCTCCAACAACTGGTAAATCCGGGTATGCATAATTTTCATTACGAGGAGAAGAAAAACAATCACTGATCCAAAAAGGATGAGTAGTATTGCCTCTGGTGTGATTGCTATCATTTTTTTCCTTTAAATATCGATCTTGCAAGGCGATCAATGAAAGTTTCCTTAGATTGGATAAATTCGGTTTCATCCTTGTAAGTTGTTCCTGCAAGATTTGCAGCGATGCGCCGATATGCCCGTGCTGCATCGGTTTCCGGATATTTAATCACTATGGGGGTTTTATAAGCGGCTGCACGTCTGGTATTTGGATCCTCCGGTACAATGCCAATGACCTTCACACCGAGCACTTCCTCCATCTTCTGCTTCGAAACTTCGGTATTTTCCATTGTTGCACGGGTCAAAATTGCTCCCTTGACCTTACCCCCAACCAGTTCAGTCAGTATTTTTGTTTTCAGGGCATCCACCATCGATGAAAGTTCCGGATTTACAATAAGTATGACTTCATCGGCTATCGCAAGGGGGATGACTCCGTCTCTGCTGATTCCGGCAGGGGCATCAATGAGAAGATATTCGCATTTCCCAATGAGTTCCCGCATTACATCCCGAAGGCGGTCGGGATCGGCGTTCTGAAATCCTTTCAGAGAAATACCGCTTGGAACAACTTTGACTCCGCATGGCCCCTCATAGACTGCTTCGGAAACTTTCGCCTTTCCCGCAAGTACCTCATGGAGTGTGATTGGGACGTCTTCCATCCCAAGGATGATTCCCAAATTGGCCATCCCCATGTCTGCATCCATAATGTAGGTTTCTTTTCCGAGTTCGGCGAGGCATGTTCCGAGATTTGCTGAGGTGGTGGTTTTACCCGTTCCACCTTTTCCTGACGCAATTGTATAGACTTTAACCATGAATACCTCACACAATTCCTGGACTGTCCACATAATCATTCAGTTTATTAATATTTAATATGTATGTTGTATTGCTTATCAAAAAGGGGAAAAAATTATTTTCGATAATTTGCGGTTTATATTAAAAATGGAGCGAATTTATAGGGAAATTCTGGAGATTATGTATCCTGTTTAAAGCCAGAATAATAAAATCCTTTTTTCATCGCTTTTAATAGCTTCGATCTCTTCGCTATTCAAATTGCGCTGCGAACGAATGATGAAGATGAGATCCTGATTCTGAAATTTCAGGGGGGAGATGATGATTTCTCCCTCCCGGGTTATGTCCTCCCGAAGGAACAGGTTGCTATAATATGCTGCATCCCTTGTACCACCCGTATATGAGGATGCAATGGCAAGCCCGTCAGGAGAAGCCAGGGTGCAGGTTTCAATACTGAATTTCTGGCAGAGACGGTTCATGCTCTCCATTATCGATAAGGAATCGGTTGTCAGGTTAATATCTGGGTAAATTCTATCTTTTACTTTCTTTGTAATTTCTTTCTTAGATGGTGGTTGCACTGGTATATTTGACACTTCGGGTTGGATGATGGGCGGATTCTTTTTCTTCTCTGTACCGGAACTTATCGGTGAAGACTCCGGCTCGGTTTCAGTGTTGCCGTCCTCTGTTTGGGGAGTGTCCGGTTTTGATGGTTGCCTCAGATAGATGGCACGGTATATCACTGCAATCAGTGCAAAAAACAGGATCCCTATAATAATTGCTATGAAAATCAGGTATATTTCATCCATTTGCATCACATGTATGGATTAATTAATCGGATTTCTCGACGATAAGGTATTCAAGATCAAGTTCCTTAATGACATCCTTGAAATTTTCCTTGATCCTTTTTTCCATAATTTCCATGTTCATATTTTCCAGATTACGGACTTGCTGCGCAAAATCGTCCAGTTCCTCCTCATCCGTTGTTTCAATCGGTTCTTCTTCGACGAGGTGATTCAGTTCTTCCTGGCTAAGAGGAGTCGGTTCACGCGGGGATACTTTGGTGCCCGATGTATCTGCAACGGCTCCTGGTGTAGTGGGAAGTGTCTCCGGTGTTGTAGCAGTCATATCAAATATTTCGCGCGAGACTGCTGAAATGGAAATGCCTGTTCCTTTTGTCCAGTTATTTGCCCAATATCCATCATTAAATTCTATTGCAAGATCCATTTGTTGAGGGCTTAATTCATAGAGATCTGCAGATATAGTTTTTGTAATGGTTGACTGGATCTCCTTGACTGCTTCTTCCCCATAGTGCGGGGGATAGTCAATCATAACGCACCTGCCACGTTCCAGGAGAAGGGATGCACGGCGTCCTTCAAAGGTGATAATGCAGTATCCGGTAAATTCCGAACTTTCAATATGGGAAACCAGATTCATCAGTTTAATGTCATGTTTTGATTCGGCCAGGCGTCCCCGAGGGAGCTGAAAGGTGTTTTTTGGTGCACGAATTTTCGGATTTACTGAAGGCCTAAAATCAAAAATGCTGTTAATTTCTCGCCGTTTCCCGCCTATTATGGTATTGTGGCCGTCACTGTGGTCATGTACCTCCTCATTGAATATCCCATCTTCCTTTGCATGCAGTTCAACATATTTCTGAATGATAGGGCTTCCTTTTTGATTTGAGGGGGCCGCAGACGATTTTTCTTTATCCGCTGGTTCATTATACGATAGAGAACTGGTGTCTGGTGCATATTTTATCGCCGAATCATCTACGATGCAGTCATTATTAAATTCGAGACTGAGGTTGATTTGCGTTGGGGTAAAGGTGTAGAGTTCGGCGTTAATAGTATCATTAATGGCTTTTATTTCGCTGAATGCCTTATCGCCCGCCAGATGATCTGATTGGGCAAGTATACAGAGTCCTCCCTTGAAAACCAGATTTTTTTTGATATTATATATGTGGAGTATACAATGGCCTGTGAACCTCGTACCGGCAATTTCTTCCAGTAAACTTGCCATTGTGATATTTTTTTTCACGGAATGAAGTGATCCACGGGGCAGCTGCATCCTGTTTAAATGGTGTTTCTGTAATCACATAAAGGTAGTGTATAGCTCTTTCACTGTATCCTGGGCCGGGTGATTGGCACTGAATATTGGGTCAATCTGGTTTTTTTCCTTGAGACGTGGAATGTAAGCTATATGTTGATGAAAACTTAAAACACCTCTAAGAATAAAAAATTAGATACGGGGAATTGCAGAGTGAGTGAAAATCGTCCATTAAAGGATAAAATCCAGAAATTTATCGATGAGATGATGGCTCTGGAGGCCATCACATCTTGTGCGATTGTATCCCGGACCGGACATATTATGGGAAGACATATGGATGAAGGCGTTTCGGCAGCATCATTTGCTGCAATGATCGCAACAATGTTTGCATCCTCCGAGGGTGCGAGCAGTATCCTTCATCTATCTTCCCCATCATGGGTGGTGGCTGAGATGGCGGATAAATTTCTCATGGTTCGTGGTGCAGGAAAAAATGCACTTATTGCAGTAATTATTAATAACCAATCTGATGTACATTCAGTAAAGAGTTCATTGGCAGGAATTTGTGAAAGGATAGGGGAGGAGTTGTAATGTATACCATTCTAATTGTTGATGACAGCCCGATGATTGTTGATGTCTTCGTGGCAATGCTGGAAAGAGGTGGATATCGGCCGATTGCAGCATACAGTGGAAATGAATGCCTTGAAGTTCTTGAGGATGTGCGCCCGGATTTAATTCTTCTTGATATCATGATGGAGCCGATGGATGGGTGGGAAACTTTGGAAAACATCAAGTCGAACCCCATCACTGCCAATGTTCCCGTTATGATGCTCACTGCAAAGCAGCTTACTCCTGATGAAGCCCAGGAGTACGGAGCATACATTGAAGATTACATCATGAAACCTACGACTCACCGGCAGTTGTATGATGCAATCGAATATGTCCTCAAGAGGCAGGAAAAGATCAATGCGGATATTGCGGAAGCCCGGAGTAAGGGGGCTGATGCGCAGATAATTGAGGAATATGAGCGCCTGTCTAAGAGCGCCGACGTCTCCAAACGCCTCCTGAAGATCCTAGAATCCACCTATAATCTGAACGACTCAAATGTCAAAGTAGGTGAGAATATTCAGCAGGCCATTGAGAGTATGGGAATGAGTATTAAATTTCAGGAAGAGCGTCTCGAGCAGATTAAAAACGAACACATCCGTCCGGAATAATTTTCCCATCTATTTTCCATTATTTTCGATCTTATCTCTGTTCACAGTATAGATTGCGATGGTGAGAACCAGAATTGCAAGGATGGAGAGGGTAAGTTCCCATAGCAGGAGGGTGGTCAGGGTTTCTGTGTCAATAAAGAGCAGGCGGCGTACCATTGCCGTTATCCCTGCAATGAGGATGGGGCGAACCTGTATGCTATTGGTCCTCAGGTAGACAAGGACCGTTTCCAGGACCTCAACGATGATAATGGTGAGAAGTACGGCATGCAATGCGTGGAGCATCCCTTCTGCTCCGTTTTCCGTAATCATGATCCAGAAACCGAGGGCTATATCATATAGAGAAAAAAAGGCCAGTGCAAGTAGGATGATTGCAATGATCAGGTAGATGACCATTGTCCCTGATGATACCATCTCGACCATTTTTGACTGAAAAGAGGTCTTCTCCCTATTCATTATCACTCACTGATTCGATGTAGGTATTTCATCCCATATATTACTTGTATCCTATTTACTTACTGAATTGGCTGTTTTTCTGGAATTGTGGTGCGCGTAATATTCGCAGATCCGGAGGTAATGAGGGGTTTGAATATTTAAATGACAGAAAGGTATTTATATCTGCGGTACATTGTAATAATGCTGATTCGATCGACGCGCGGGGCCTGTAGCTCAGTTAGGCAGAGCGCCTGGCTTTTAACCAGGTGGTCGGGGGTTCAAATCCCTCCGGGCCCGTTGCCACCAAGCGAAGACTGTGGCGCACTCTGTGATTTTTTCGCGGTGATGCATCTGAAAAAAACTCATTATGAGCAGGGGCAAAAGATGAGCACCAAAGAATTTTCTGTATTAAACCACGTGATGGTTCCGGAACATCACATCATGACGCAGGAGGAGGTAGATGATCTACTTTCCACCTATAAGATTACCCATGATCAATTACCAAAAATATATCATGACGACCCCGCCGTAAAGGCCATTGGGGGGGCTATTCATGACATTGTCCGGATTGTCCGCAACAGCCAGACTGCAGGAAGGGCTGAATCATACAGGATGGTCGTAAAGAGGCCAAAGAAGTAATTATATATCTGATTTCAGGGGTGATCTCTCTGCTTGATAGAAAAGTATTATCTAAAGCCTATTTTTCCCGGGAACACGTTGCACGCCATCAGCTGGATTCATACAACCATTTTCTGGATTTCAATCTTCAGAAAGTCGTTGATGAACAACGAATTATCGAAACCGATATCGGCCAGCGTGGAAAAGACAACGACCCGGTCTGGGTTGAACTTGGAAAGATTGAAGTGAAAAAACCGGTGGTCCGCGAAGCAGATGGTTCGCAGTCCAGCCTCTTTCCCAGTGAGGCGCGACTCCGCAATCTTACCTATGCGGCACCGATACAGCTGGAAATGGTTCTTGTCCAGGGTGATGAGCGCCAGGAGCCGGTAATTACCACAATTGGTCAGCTCCCTGTGATGATCGGATCACAGTGCTGTAATTTATGCGGTATGTCCGATGAGGAAAGAATTGCACAAGGGGAGGATTCTCACGATCCCGGCGGTTATTTCGTCATCAACGGGTCTGAACGCGTTCTGATGACCCTCGAGGATCTTGCATCGAACAAGATCATGACCGAGTATACCGAGAGGTATAACGAACGTATTTATGTTGCCAAGGTATTCTCCCAGTATCGCGGCTACCGTGCTCTTGTGATTGTGGAGCGCAACCGTAAGAACCTGCTAGAGGTTTCTTTCCCATCCGTTGCCGGGCATCTCAGGTATGTGGATCTAATGCGGGGGTTGGGTCTAAACAGTGACCATGACGTTGTCAATGCTGTTTCTAATGACGAGGACATCCTCACCTTCATGATGCAGAATCTGGAGGAGAGCGAATGTGATTCCATCGAAGACGGTATTATGTATGTTGGGAAGAAACTCGCACCCAATCAGACGCGCGACTATCAGAGAAAACGTGCCGAATTTGTTCTTGATAACTATCTCCTGCCGCACCTGAATTATCTGATGCCTGAAGGACTCAAAGAAGAGGATCCGGGTTATCAGCATGCAGTGGAGAGCGTTCGTCTGGCAAAGGCGCATTTCCTCGGTCGTATGGCAGAGGCGTGTTTTGATCTGGTTCTCGAAAACAGGAGAATCGATGATAAGGATCATTACTCAAACAAACGGCTGAAGCTCGCCGGTGATCTGATGGAGGATCTCTTCAGGATCTCACTGAACCGGCTCACCCGTGACGTTAAATATCAGCTGGAACGCGCCAGCATGCGACACCGGGATCTCTCTATCAGTACAGCCGTTCGTGCAGACGTTCTGACAGAACGTCTTTTGCATCCGCTTGCCACAGGGAACTGGGTCGGCGGCAGAACCGGTGTATCCCAGCTTCTTGACAGGACCGATCATATGGCTGTCGTTTCCCATCTTCGGAGAGTAATTTCTCCCCTTTCGCGTTCTCAGCCCCATTTTGAGGCTCGTGATCTGCATCCAACACAGTGGGGAAGAATTTGTCCTTCAGAAACACCGGAGGGGCCGAACTGTGGTCTTGTGAAAAACTTTGCACAGATGGTTGAGATATCAAAGGGAGTGCCGGATGAACAGACAGTTATCCGCACTCTCTACAATGTTGGGGTTGAAGAGCTCAAGAAGGAGGTCCTATGAAACAGAAAAAAGCGCGTGTTTTTGTTGACGGTGCGTTGGTCGGCCTGACCGAGAAACCCGAAGAGATGGTCCAGCGCATTCGGAAGATGCGCCGCCGCGGGGAACTCTCAACAGAGATCAATATCTCGTACAAGCGTTACAACGAGGATGTTATCATTCATACGGACCGCGGTCGCGCCCGCCGTCCGCTCATCGTCGTAGAAGAAGGCAAACCACTCGTCACGGATGAGGATATTGAATGGGTAAAGTCCGGTGAGATCGATTTTAATGATCTGGTTTCTCGCGGGATTGTTGAATTTATTGATGCAGAGGAAGAGGAAGACCTTTATATCGCGATGAGTGAGGGCGAAATCACCCCCGAGCACACTCATCTGGAGATTGATGCGTCCCTCATTCTAGGAATTGGGGCTGCTCACGTTCCGTTCCCCGAACATAATGCATCTCCGCGCGTGACGATGGGTGCCGGAATGATTAAGCAGGCTCTTGGATTTGCAGCCTCGAATATGAAACTTCGGCCAGATACCCGCGGTCATATGCTTCATTACGTCCAGAAACCGATGGTTCACACTCAGACCACAGAAGTGATCGGTTCTGACGACCGGGCGGCAGGACAGAATCTCGTTGTTGCCATCCTCTCGTACGAGGGGTTCAATATTGAAGATGCGCTCATTTTCAACAGGGCTTCTATTGACCGTGGTGTCGGTCGCTCTCATTTCTTCCGTACCTACGATGGGGAAGAACGACGTTATCCAGGTGGCCAGGTTGATAAAATCGAGGTTCCGGATGAGGAAGTATCCGGGGCTCATGGCGCCGAATATTACCAGAATATTGATACCGACGGTGTTATCAATCCGGAAACGGTTGTAAAGGAGAAGGATGTGCTTATCGGTAAAACGTCACCTCCACGGTTCCTTGAAGAGCCGTCCGGGGAACTAATTACTGTTGAGAAACGTCGTGATACGTCGGTTACGATGCGGAGCAATGAACACGGGATTGTCGATACCGTCATCATCACCGAAGGCGAGAACAGCTCCCGCCTGGTGAAGGTCAGGACCCGTGATCTCAGGGTTCCCGAGGTTGGCGACAAGTTTGCATCACGTCATGGACAAAAAGGGGTTATCGGCCTTATTGTTCCTCCGGAGAATATGCCTTTTACCGAAGCAGGTATAGCCCCGGATCTGGTCATTAATCCCCATGCCGTCCCATCGCGTATGACCATAGGTCATATGCTGGAGATGCTCGGGGGAAAGGTCGGCTCCCTGGAAGGACGCAGAATAGGAGCGACAGCATTTTCCGGTGAAAAAGAGACGGACCTTCGTGCCTCCCTTCAGAAACTTGGTTTTGCGCATAATGGGCGTGAAATCATGTATGACGGGATTACCGGGCGGCAGTTCCATGCGGATATTTATGTCGGCGTTATCTTTTACCAGAAACTATACCACATGGTTTCATCAAAGATGCATGCCCGTTCACGTGGACCGGTTCAGGTGCTGACACGTCAGCCTACCGAGGGTCGTGCACGTGAGGGTGGTCTCAGGTTCGGTGAGATGGAGCGTGATGTGATGATTGGTCATGGCGCTGCAATGGCACTGAAGGAGAGACTGCTCGATGAATCCGACAAGGTAGAACAGTATGTCTGTGCACAGTGCGGAATGATAGCCTTCCTTGACCGGAATCGCAATGTAACGCGCTGTCTTGCATGTGGCAATGAAACCGACATCTTCCCGGTTGAAATGAGTTATGCGTTCAAACTCCTCCTCGACGAGATGAAGAGTATGGGTATTGCCCCGAGAATGCACCTGGAGGATCAGGTTTAGGGGGAATAATAATATGCCGAGTCCAAAAAGAGTAGGAAAAATTGAATTCGGGTTGCTCTCCCCGAAAGAAATCCGGAAAATGAGTGTCCGGAAGATCATCTGGGCAGATACCTACGATGATGACGGGTTCCCTTACCCCCAGGGTCTGATGGATCTTCATCTCGGGGTTATCGACCCGGGTCTGCGATGCAAAACCTGTGGAAACAAGGCAAGTGACTGTCCGGGACATTTTGGGCACATAGAACTTGCCAAACCGGTTATCCATGTAGGATATACCCGTCTCATCAGAAAACTGCTGCGTGTGTCGTGTCGTGAATGCAGCCGTCTTCTCCTCAGCCCGGATGAGTTACAGAAAATCCTCGGTCCTGAAGAAGAACGCAATGACGATGTCATTACGGAAAAGGATATCAAAAAGGAACGGGTTTGTCCTCATTGCGGAGCCCAGCAGAATAAAATCAATTTCGAGAAGCCAACCACATTTTCTGAAGTGTGGACTGATGAAAACGGAAGAAAACAGGAGCACAAGCTAACACCGGCCGATATCAGGGGCCGTCTTGAGAAGATTCCGGACGAGGATCTCCGTCTCCTGGGTATCAACCCGCTGGTGGCACGTCCCGAGTGGACACTTCTGACAGTTCTTCCCGTCCCGCCGGTCACGATGCGCCCGTCGATTATCCTTGAGAACGGTCAGCGTTCTGAGGATGATCTGACGCACAAACTCGTTGATATTATCAGGATCAACCAGCGGTTCAAGGAGAATCAGGATGCCGGGGCACCCCAGCTCATTATCGAGGATCTCTGGGAACTGCTTCAGTATCATGTGACGACGTACCTCGACAATGAAGTTGCCGGATGTCCGCCGGCGCGTCACCGTTCGGGAAGACCACTGAAGACCATCTCTCAACGTCTGAAAGGAAAAGACGGTCGTTTCCGTGGTTCGCTCTCCGGTAAACGTGTGAACTTCTCAGCGCGTACGGTAATATCGCCTGACCCGAACATGAGCATAGGGCAGGTTGGTATCCCACTGGCTGTGGCAAATGAAATGAGTGTTCCTATACGGGTGACACCATTCAACATCGATGAAGTCCGTGCAATGGTCCTCAAAGGACCTGAGCGCAACTCCCTTACAGAACCCTGTGGTGCAAACTATGCCATTCGGCCGGACAACCGGAGGGTACGCCTGAACGATCAGACGACGGAAACGGTTGCTGAAATGCTCGAACCCGGCTGGACGGTAGATCGCCAGCTCAGAAACGGGGATATTGTGTTGTTCAACCGTCAGCCGTCTCTGCACAGGATGTCTATCATGGCACACAGGGTTCTCCTGATGGACGGCAAGACCTTCCGCCTTAATCCTGCTGTTTGTCCACCATATAATGCGGATTTTGATGGGGATGAAATGAATCTCCATGTTCCTCAGACCGAGGAGGCAAGGGCCGAAGCGCTGATGCTTGCATCCGTATGTGAAAATATCCTCTCGCCACGGTTTGGCGGACCGATCATCGGTGGCATTCACGACCACATATCTGGAATATTCCTGTTGACTCACACGCTGCGATGGTTTGAAAAATCAGGCGTCATCTATCTTCTGCGTTCAAGTGTACCTGACCATCTGCCCGAGCCCGGCAAGGTCGAAAATGGCGTTGAATACTGGTCCAATAAACAGGTATTCTCCATGATCCTGCCTGACGATCTCAATCTGGTGTACCGGGCAAGTTCATGTAAGAACTGTAAGGAGTGCAAAAAGGAAGCATGTGAACAGGATTCGTATGTCCAGGTTCGTGACGGCCAGCTGATCACAGGCACCATCGACAAGAAATCAATCGGGGCATTCGACGGGAAGATTCTTCAGCGCATTATCCGTCAGCACGGACAGCACCGTGGCGGACAGTTCATTGATGATTCAACAAAGCTATCCATCCGTGGTATCATGTATGATGGGTTCTCCTTCGGTATAGACGATGAAGATCTCACTAAAACCGAGTACAAACTCATTGACGAGGTTCTTGATGAAGCTATGCAGGATGTGACCCGAAGGATTACGATCTATAACGAAGGCCAGCTTGAGCCAATGCCGGGACGAACACTCGAGGAAACCCTTGAGATGCAGATCATGCAGGTTCTCGGTAAGGCCCGTGATAAGACTGGTGAAATTGCAGGACGTCACCTTGGTCTCTCCAACAGTGCTGTGGTCATGGCAGTGAGTGGTGCCCGTGGTTCGATGCTGAACCTTACGCAGATGGCGGGTTGTATCGGACAGCAGGCAGTGCGTGGAGAACGCATTACCCGGGGTTATGAGGACCGGACGCTTCCTCATTTTAAACGTGGGGATCGCGGAGCAGAGGCACACGGGTTTGTGAAGAACAGCTATAAGAGCGGACTGACTCCTGCTGAGTTCTTCTTCCACGCCATTGGTGGCCGTGAAGGTCTCGTCGATACTGCGGTTCGTACCTCTCAGAGTGGGTATCTGCAGAGACGTATGATTAATGCACTGCAGGATCTCAAGGTTGCATACGATCATACGGTCCGCACGACCGGAGGACGTATTATCCAGTTCACTTATGGTGAAGACGGTACCGACCCCTCAAAAAGCAGTTTTGGCGACCCGGTTGATGTGAAGGGTATTTTGGAGAATGTACTCAAGGAGGAGGTTTGATGGACGATTCTATGGTTGAGCAGATCCTGTCTTCAGGTCTGCCTGAAAAGACCAAAAATGATCTGATGACATTCATGGAGGGGAAAAAGATCACCTCCGAACAGTTTGAAAAAGTCATGAAACAGGTCTTTGTGGAATACGGGAACACCAGAGTTGAACCGTGTGAAGCAGTTGGTGTTATTGCCGCACAATCAATCGGAGAACCGGGCACGCAGATGACGATGCGAACCTTTCACTATGCGGGTGTGGCGGAAATCAACGTTACCCTGGGTCTCCCCCGTCTCATTGAGATAATGGATGCACGAAAGACGCCGTCCACTCCCACTATGACCATCTACCTGAAAGAGGAGTTTAACACAAACAGGGATCGGGCCCGAGATGTAAGCTGGCAGATTGAAGCGACACGTCTGAGTGAGTTTGGTGATGTGACAACCGATCTGGTGAACATGGAGATTCTTGTTAATATCAATAAGGAAGTCTGCCAGAAAAGGAAGATCAGTGTTGAAGCTATCATGGAAAAAGCACCTGAAAAGATCCGAAGCCGACATCATTATCGTGACTTCGTGCACGAAGCGGATGCTGATAAAGCTGTCATTCATTTCTTCCCGAAGAATGCCGAGAGTTACCAGAATCTGTTCCAGCTTCACAATCATGTGCGCGATGTCATAGTACAGGGTATCGATGACATTGAGCGTGTGGTCGTCCGTAAAGAGAGCGGAGAATACATTCTATATACCGAAGGATCAAACCTTAAGGATGTATTTCAGGTGGAGGGCGTTGATACATCCCGGACACGAACCAATAATATCGCTGAGATATCAGAGGTTCTGGGTATCGAAGCAGGCAGAAATGCCATCATCGACGAAGCGCTCTCCACACTGCGTGAACAGGGTATCCAGGTGGATGTACGCCACATCATGCTTGTCGCTGATATGATGTGCATGGATGGCGAGGTCAAACAGATAGGTCGTCATGGCATTGCCGGAGAAAAGGAAAGTGTCCTTTCCCGTGCGGCATTCGAAGTGACGGTCAATCACCTGCTTGACGCAGCAGTCGCAAATGAAGAGGATGTCCTCGAAGGTGTGACCGAAAACGTCATCGTCGGGCAGCCGATTCAACTCGGCACCGGTGATGTAAAACTTATCGCAAAACCAATCAACTAGGAGAATTTCAATGGATTTCGAAACGTCTCTGAGACGCGCTATCAAAACTGGCAATGTTGTTCATGGCCAGAAATCTACCAAAGATTGTATTGAAAACGGAACGGCACAACTGGTTGTTGTTGCAAAAAACTGTCCTGAAGACGTCATCAGTTTTATTGCAGACAAACCTGAGGTTTTCATGTATGTATATAAGGGTTCCAGCATGCAGCTTGGCAAAGCCTGCGGCAGACCGCACATGGTCAGTGCGCTGGCTGTGGTCGACGCCGGGGAATCTGATATCCTAAATCTCAAGAGGGCCTGAAATGGGTGAAATAGTATTGAACGAGCAGTGTCTCCAGCTGATGGCCCAGTTTGAAGCAATTACTGGTGCGGGCAGCCGGGACTGCATAGTAGATGAGCGCAATGAACGTCTCATATTTGTTATCAATCCTGGTGAGATGGGTCGTGCCATCGGTAAACAGGGTTCCAGCATCAAGAAAGCCTCTGATGAAATGGGAATGAGAATTGAGGTTGTGGAGTTTTCAGATGACGCAGAACAGTTCCTGCGCAACTGCTTCCTTCCAGCCAGAGTAGTCTCGGTATCCATCGATGAAAATGAGGAAGGGGAACTTGTTGCTCTGATTGATGTTGCTGAAGAAGACCGTGGTATTGCTATCGGCAAAGCGGGAAAGAATATCTTCAAAGCAAAGCGTCTTGCAGAACGTCAGCATGACATTAGTGATGTCCAGCTCGTGCAGGACGATTACGAATAATCTTTTTTCCGGTTCTATTGCAGCATCCTTTATCTGATTCCCTGTTCATTCCCGCACATGGGACCGAATCGGCGGGTAAAGGTATGATACAGGAGATTGCGTATTATGCGGTATATACCTTCCCGGTTGTTGTGGTATTCAAGGCGGTGACTCCTCTCAGCTTTGTGCAACTGCAGCAATCCCCCTACTCAATCGCCAGAGAAAGGAAAATATTCCAATTATATGGCATATAAGGATGGCTCAGGTATCGTTTATCCTTGCGGTGGTCCACGGACTTCTCGCTGCTATGTCTATCTGGGATTTTAAGGGTTAAGGAGTGAAGTCCACTCTTCCTTTGCCCTTATTGTGCTTTATCAAAGGTTCGTCATTGTCCGAAACTGCCCAGAGGATCAGGATCGTCTCACCGGGTGTCAGGATTGCATCGTAGTTGTTCCCCGTGATCATCGGACGTGCGAATTCAAGGGTGGTGCCGGTGTTTGTTTGAACAGAACGGAATGCTATGATATTAAACGCTCCACCGAGATTGGAATCCGGCGGATGCGGACCGTATTGTCCCGTTGCATACATGTCGTAAATATAGGACTCCCCTTCTGCAGACCCCCCCATGATGATATCCGCATCTTCCATTAACGAACCCGGCCGGAATCCGACAGCCACCCACCCTTCATACTGGCTGTGTAGTGCCATGTAGAGGATGTCTGTTTCCGAAGACCAGAAGATCTCCATAATGCCATTACCAACGGCCATTGAATTGAGGTATTCCCCATTGGCGATGACGCCATCTGGATTCCATTCTGCCGGCAACGGAAGAGGAGATGGTGAGGCTTCCGTTGTCATTGCTGGTGAGGTCGGTGAGGCGTCTCGATCGTGGTGCCCGCTGGCATCGCGGTTGGCTGAAGGGTTGGTGTCGGAAGTGCTTCATCAGCCTTACTAAATCCGGCGCTGGCTATATACAGAAGATTATGAAGATCAGGAGCAGGATGGCAGTTCTGTTCATTGGAGGGGTAATCAGACCCCCACAATAATAGTATCTGGTGGTGATTACCGGCCTTTATCGGCGTTTCTTACCGTACTTTTGACCATGCGCAAAGAAGGCCAAAACATCCGGTAAGCATCATGTCACCAAAGGGGGCCGCCTGGTACGCCTCGGGGAGCAGCATTTTTCTTTTTGGACCTGTCACTGCAGTGAGGGTTGATTTCATGGGTCTGTTGACTGCCGCGCCGTGTCCATGATCATTGTACACTTCCTCGTTTGTGAGTGTTCCATTTTCCAGTTTATGGAGGAACATCCGTAGGCGGTCAGGATCCAGAGCCCCTGAATGATGTTCAAAAACACCACAGACTTCTTCCTCCTTTATCGTAAATGCCAATGTATGGCCATTCCCTACATTCACAATTGTAACTCCGGTTTTTGCATGTGCTTTTACCAGAGGGTCCTGCAGAGCTCCGAGAATGGCTGCCGGTCCCGTGTCCATCACAAGGGCACCGGGGAATTGATCCCTGATTGCCTGCATCCGGGTCATTGCAGGATTCGGCGGATCATCGATGAGGCCGAATAGATTCCAATCTCTTTCTTCAAGTGTTCTTTGCAGGGATGCAAACCGAAAGAGGCGATTACTCATATGTGGGCTGTAGCCGTGATCCTGAACCGCGACGCCCAGATGGTCCGGGAAGGGGAGTGCAAACCGATGAAAAAGTTCCCGGAGTTCTGTTTGCATTAAATCCCCCGTATGAATCAGCACAGCGTTGTCAGGGGGCTCTTCGGTGATGACCACTCCCTGATTTTGCACTACCTCCAGATTGTCTTTAATTGTCAGAGCAGCCGAAGGGGTGGCACTGATCTTTGCCTCCCGTGAAAGCCACACCTTCACCGCCTGGGTATTTTTGCCCCCTCCCATGACCGGCCCTGTCAGGTGTACGGGCAGACCGTTGCGTGCAGCGTTTTCAATCTGATTTCCTATGACAACGTTTGGTGATGGTAAAACAAACTTGTATGAATTCTCTATCGGTTGTGAAGGGTCATATAGGAGAATATCCTGGGTGCCCCTCCCGACATCAATGAAAAGAACCGGGTGTTCTGCAAGTGACATAATAAGTGAGGGCTGGGGATATTAGACTTCTACCCGGTAATCTACCGCTGAAAGTCCGGATTCCGGCAACTTCTCCGTACGGAATTCCTTAAACTGCCTTAGTGAAACGGTAAGATCGCGGGTAAAGGCAAAATATCCGATCTGGGTGTTCCTGCACAGGTTCATTGCCATATCCATCAGTCCCCGGGGGTCTGGTCGTGCCTCGCCGAGCCATATGTGGAAAATGTTCCCTCCGTCGACAATCGGGAAGAAGACATGTTCAATCTCCATTCTCTTTGTCAGAGGCACATCCGCACCCGGTGTGACATGTGTTCCATTTGTGTAGTAGACTGGAAGGTCAAAACTTTTTCCCAGTCCTTCAAATGTTTTCTCGACATCTCCCTTGATGACTTTTTCAGCATGGGCACGGAATCGCTCGTCAATCAGATCCGCAATGGCAAAACGCTGACCTGTTGTCTCTGCCGGAGTACGTGCAAGGGCAATTTCCATGTTGTGCCTTGACGAAAGTTCGTGTGCATAGAGCTCCATTTCAGTCATCGCGCGAATGGCAAATGCAAAAGCTTCATCGCTTTCATGAAGCTGGCTGCCCGTGTGGTGCTGAACCATTTCGTTGACGCCGACGATGCCGATTGTATAGACAAGTCCTTCAAGATCAACGGCAACGGGGCCCCTTTCCTCGTAATCCGGGTCGTTGGGATCCTTTGGTCTCTGCATGGCAAAAGGCATCCGCCCGGTTGCACGGATATGGTTCATCCAGCGGCGTTTAATCCGGAATATATCAACGGAAACGTCCATCATTTTCTTCAGTTCAGAAAAGAGGGCGTCATCATCACCATCTGCCTTATATGCTGCCCGGGGACAATTGACGGAGAGTACCTGCCATGACCCCATCGAGAAATGTGCCCCTCCGCGGAAGTGCATTTTATCATCAAATGCATCGTCGTTCTCCGCAAGGGAAGAGAACTGGTAGGCACAGCACTGATAACAGGAGATGCCTTCCCCCGCCCCGCGGTAGGGTGGTATCTGATTGTCGTAATAGGGAGTACCGTACTTTGAGGCAAGTTCAAAGGTCATCAGATACAGGTCACGATAGGTCGGAAGATCCGGATGCGCTGCATTATATTCCTCGTCTTCCACAAGGAAATCGGGTTCGATGCTGATCTCCGGTTTGGGGAAATTAAATGGTTTGCCCCAGAAATCGCCCTCCAGCATGACCTCCATGAGTGCCTTGAAGAGCAATCTGACTTCACGTTCAAATTCATTGTACTTCCGGAGCGGTGCCTGTTCGCCGTTCCAGATTTTTCCTTTGAAGACGCAGGGTTTTTCTTTCCACAATGTAGGAACACCGGGGGAGAGCTGGACGGAGGAGAAGACGACCTGTCCTCCCCGCGCTACCATCATCTGGGTCATCTCGTAGACGAACATCTGCATGAGTTGCTTAATTTCGTCGTATCCGAACCCTTCAAAGTAGGGGGCGAGGAAAGTCAGGAAGTTATAGTATCCCTGGCCGCCGGCAAAATTTGTCTGGGCGCTTCCAAGAGCCTTGACTGCGTGTAAAACCGCAACCTCTGCTCTTTTTGCTGGGCCTGCGACCGATGCCTTGGTGCCGCTGCCATCGGGCATCAGCCCATAATAAAAGAAGTACCTGAGATCCCAGTCCTGGCAGAACGGACGCGTGCCAAAGTATTCAAGGTCGTGAATGTGCAGGTCTCCGGAGAGATGGTAATCGGCAAGCTCAGGAGGCAGCTGAAGAAGGTACTGTTCCTTGCTGATTTTATCGGCCTTTTTCTTGTGTGAAGTTTCTGCATTCTCCTGCAGATTTGCATTATCGTGTGCTTCAAATCCCCTGCCGACATCAATCAGGTGGGCATCATAGACCGGTGTACCTACACGGGTACATACATTGCGATAACTCGTAAGATCGCGCTCGAGGAGAGTTATATTTAAAATTTCACGAATGAGCGGGCCTGAAAGATACTTAAGTTTGAGCTTTTTAATTTTATTTTCGACCTCGAGACTGATTTCCCGTGCCAATTCTTCGTCAGCTCCCTCTCCTCCATAAAATGTGCCGACGAGCTGAGTTTCCTGAAGGATCTGTTGTACGATTTTTTCCCTGTCCCAGTCAATAATGTGCCCTCTGGATGTGCGCACTTTTGGAAGTGCGGGGACATAGAATCCGTCCAGAGTCTGCTGGGATTCGACACGAAGGTGTTCACGTGCCATACACTAGTCACCTTTACAGAGCGGTCCGACCACATCCTCAATGACGCCGTTTGCATCAAAAAGGTCTTTTGATATAAGAAACGTCTTTCCAACCTGGAGGACTGGCGCCTCCCGGACGAAAACTCCATTGATCCTCAGTTCGGTAAGTGCCTCGGCACTCATCATATCGCGAACATCGTACTGTACACCCGCCCCGTCCAAGTAATCCTTTAAAAGTTCACAGTTTGGACAGTTTTCAAGGGTGTATACATTGATTTGTGCATTATCGGTCACCTAAAAAAATCCCCCTGCTTTCCTAAACAAATGTACCATGCAGCAAAATATATTTTTGTTGTTTGGTTTGATTCAGGTGGTTATCCTTAGTACTGATGGATACATATAGAGATGCATGGTACGGGTCTTCATCGCGATTGATATGCCTGAAGAAATCAGGATAAAGATGAATGAAGTTCAGGATCGCCTCAGGGCATGTGCCGCAAAAATGACGTTTGTGGATCCTTCAAACACTCATATGACGTTGAAATTCATTGGGGAGATAAATTTGGAGACGCTTGAAAAGATTAGGCGGTCATTTGCGGCGCTGCGTTTTGACCCGTTTCCTGTTGAAATATCAGGTGTCTCTCTAAATCCCCGAAAGCGTCCGAGAATTGTCTGGGCGGAAGGGGAAGACGCGGGATATGGGGCGCGCATACAGGAGAAGATAGATGAAATGGTCTCTCCTTTTGGAATTGAGAAAGAATCACGACCTTTTCGTCCACATGTTACTCTTGCACGGATTAAAAAATATGATCCCTCCCTGCAGGGTGCCGTCCATGATGTTGAAACGGTGTCTTTCGGGAGGTTTACCGTTGACAGAATAGATCTTATGGAGAGCACTCTAACCCCTGCGGGGCCGGTGTATACGATACTTGATGAGGTGAAGGGATGAGCCGTAATTCTTTTGAAGGGGATGTCCTTGCATCTCTCAGGCCTCGGCCAGGGGAGAGGGAGCATATTCACGCCATTGCGGCCGTCATTATTAAAAGAATTCGGGAAAGCGGTCTTGCCGACGGGATGGTCGTGGGGTCGGTCGCCAGGGATACATGGATCAGTGGAGACCGTGATCTTGATGTTTTCATGCTTTTTTCCCCCTCGGTATCAAGGGATGATCTTGAGGAGAAGGGGGTCCGCCTGGCAAGGAAGATCGTTGAGGATATTGGGGCAATTCCCGTTGAAAAGTATGCTGAACATCCGTATATTAACACCATCATTGACGGGCTGGATGTCGATCTGGTCCCATGTTATGCAGTTGAAGAGGCCTCTTCAATCCAAAGCGCGGTGGACCGGACGCCGTTTCATACGCGATATGTAAAGGGACGGATTGCCGGACTGGAAGATGATGTCCTGCTCTTAAAACAATTCGCGAAGACCGGGGGGGTGTACGGATCGGATCTGATGACCGAGGGATTAGCGGGGTATCTCTGTGAAATTCTTGTTTTGTATGCGGGTGGTTTCAGGCCTCTCATAGAATCGGTTTCTCAATGGAAACCAGGGATGGTAATTGACATTGAAGGCCACCAGAAGAAGGCATTTGACGATCCTCTCGTCGTCATAGACCCGGTCGACCCGAAAAGAAACGTCGCCGCCTCTCTTTCGCTTCGTCGTTTTGAGGAATTCATTGAGTTGTGCCGTGCGTATAATAACGGTCCTTCGGCAGCATTTTTTGGCGGTCCGAAGGTCGGGAGGATTACCCAACCCGGGTTGCAGGCTGTCCTTGATGAGCGGGGAACGAGCATGTATGCTCTGGTGTTCCCCACTCCTCACCAGATCCCGGATATCATCGTTCCCCAGCTTCGAAGAACAATTGGCGGTATATCGGATCTCCTTTGCAGAAATGACTTTATCCTCAACAGGGCTGCAGGATATATGGGGGATAAGGAGTGCATCCTTATTTTCGAGGTGATCGTCGATACCCTCCCTCCCCTGAAGTGCCACAAGGGGCCGCCGGTGCATCATCCTGTTAATGCCGGCAAATTCGTTTCCAAATATCTCGATTCGGCAGTATTTGCCGGCCCTTACATTACTGAATCAGGTACCTATGCAGTTGAAATAAGACGAAAATGGTTGACTGTAGAGGCTCTTCTTTCTTCTGAGGACATTTTTACCGCACGGATGGGAAAGTACATCGAACGTTCGATGCGGAAGAATTACACACTGTTCTGCGGTGCCGAATGCTGGAACGAGGAGTTTTCACAATTCTTATATGAATTTATCCATCCATCTTCGCCGTTAATGCGCCTGCATGATGCCATCTGATTAGTGTCCCTGATTATTTGACCGGACAATATATAGTATATATATTTTTGAGAATAGCTATTAAATTCTCTGGCGCACAATGTATTTTTTATAGTGGGGCAATAGCTTATGGAAATACGAAAAGTCCAGATGACGGGGGGATCGTCCTTTATTATTTCACTTCCGAAGGAGTGGGTGAAGGCATCAGATATTAAGAAAAATGATCCTCTCGGTCTGATTGTCCAGCCGGATGGTTCTTTGACAATAACGCCGAAGCTGTCCGGCAAGCCCGTCGAACGGATAAAAACTTTTGATCTCTCCGTACTGGATGATCCCTCATATCTTTATCGCTCTCTCATCGGTGCGTATGTAACCGGGTTTGATACGATTGTGATTCAATCTCCCGGAAGGATCCCGTCGTGGGCGCATAAGACGGTCCGCAAGTTTACTCAAAGGACGGTTGGTCAGGAGGTCTCCGATCAGACGGACCGGAAGATAGTCATTAAGGATCTTTTGGACCCGGGGGAGATGCCTTTTGAAAATACTCTTCGGAGAATGGCGGTTATTGTTGCAGGTATGCAACGTGATGCGGTTCTTGCCCTGAAAACACGTGATGAGGAGCTTGTGGAGGATGTAATTCTCAGGGACAGGGATGTCAACAGGCTCTACTGGCTTGTTGCACGCCAGTTCAATCTTCTTCTTAGAAATGTATCGCTTTCCCGTGACATGGGGGTCGACATAGAGCTGGCCCTGAACTATCTGCAGATTTCCCGTGTTATCGAGCGGGTGGGAGATCATGTCGTCAAACTTGCAGAGAGCATCAGGAGCCTCATGTATGTCTCCATTGAGAAGAAGATTGTGGATGTCATCGAGGTGAAGAACAGGGAGTCGCTGAGTATTTTTCAGGCAAGTGTTGATTCTTTTTTTGAAAAAGATATCCATAAGGCCAATGATACGATTCTGGAAGTGGGTGAGCTGGTGAAGAAGTGCAATGAGGTTTCGGGATGGCTTTTTGATCTCGGCACTCCTGGTGTGGTCTATATCGGATATTGTATCGAAAATTTCCGGAGGGTGGGGGAATATGCGGGCGTCATATCAGAAAATGCCATAAACTATCTCGTTATTGAAAAACCTTAATCCGAAGATATCTGCCGTTTTCCGATTGAATTTCTCTTTTATTTCATTTTTTAAGGGACGAATAAAACTATTGTGGCTCACAATATTAATATGTATTTCTATATAGTTTATGGGGGCGATTCCATAGCTGCGGGGCCAAATATAAATACTCCGTGTGTATATGAATACTCATGGCAGAGACATCTGATGTCACAAAAATGCTAGAGAAGATCGAAGCTGACAACATCAAGTTTATCAGGCTTCAGTTTTCTGATATCCAGGGGTTGCCAAAGAATGTGTCAATCCCCGTGACTCAGGCAGAGAAAGCACTTACCAATGGAATTGGCTTTGACGGCTCTTCCATTGAGGGATTTGCACGGATTGAAGAATCTGATATGGTTCTGAAACCCGATCTGAATACCTACAGGATCCTTCCCTGGAGGCCTGTTGATTCAAAGGTTGCACGGTTCATCTGTGATGTCTATCTTCCGGATGGTACTCCGTTTGCAGGTGATCCGCGGCATGTGCTGAAAACAGTGATCAATGAGGCCGCCTCTATGGGGTATGAATTCAATACCGGACCTGAGATGGAATTCTTCCTCTTTAAGAGAGACGAACAGGGGATGCCCACAACGGGGTTCCAAGACCTGGGCGGGTATTTCGATCTTTCTCCGACGGACCTCGCCGAAGACGTCAGGGCTCAGATTATCGGTGCCCTCACCAACATGGGCTTTGAAATTGAGGCATCACATCATGAAGTCGCAGAGAGTCAGCATGAAATTGATTTCAAGTACGGTGATGCTCTCACGACGGCAGACAACGTGCTGACATTCAAGTTTGCAACGAAATCAATTGCCCTTATGAACGGTCTTCATGCAACATTCATGGCAAAACCGGTTTACGGGATCAACGGAAACGGAATGCATATCAACGCTTCCCTCTTCAAGGACGGAAAGAACGCGTTCTATGACCCTGAAGCGCCGATGCAGCTCTCCCGGACATCCATGCATTTTATTGCCGGTGTGCTTGAGCATATCAAGGCCATTACCCGCCTTGCCAATCCGACGGTTAATTCGTATAAAAGGCTGGTACCGGGATATGAAGCCCCGGTCTATGTGAGCTGGAGTGGCAGTAATCGTACCGCTCTTATCAGGGTTCCGGCCCCTCGTGGGAATTCTACCCGTGTTGAAGTACGAAGTCCGGATCCTACCTGTAACCCATATCTGACGTTTGCGGCAATTCTCGCTGCTGGTCTGGAAGGTATAAAGAAAGAGATGGAACCGCCGGCAAGCGCGGACAAGAACATCTTCGCCATGACCGATGAAGAGCGCAAACAGGCTCACATTGAGACACTTCCGGGAGATCTGTTTACTGCAAACAAGTGTCTTCTGGAAGATTCGCTCATCTGTGAAACGCTTGGAGGTCATGTTGTGGAAGGTCTCAACAGTATCGCTAAGATGGAATGGGACTCGTTCCGCACAGCCGTCCATCCGTGGGAAGTAGAGCAGTACCTCTCAAGGTTCTGAAATGAAAATCTGTGGGAGGAGACACACCCTCTCCTCCCCATGGACATTCTCATAAAATGAATGGGTTCGAGAATTCCAAGGATTATATCGGTGTTATAACTTAAGAATGGTGTGATTTATGCCTATTGACAGCGGAGATACCGCTTTTATCATTATCTGTACAGCGTTGGTCATGCTCATGACTCCCGGCGTAGGATTATTCTACGGGGGGATGGTCCCAAAAAAGAACATTATCTCTATGATTGGGATGGCCTTCGTTGCGTTCGCCGTGGTCAGTATCCAGTGGGTTCTCTTTGGGTACAGCCTGGCATTCGGCCCTGACATCGGTGGATTTATCGGTGGACTGGACTATGCACTGCTCAACGGAGTGGGCCTTGGAGGAGAAGGAATTCCTGATCTGCTCTTTGTAGTGTTCCAGCTGGTGTTTGCAGCGCTTACCGTTGCAATTATTACTTCCGGCGGTGCCGGACGTATTAAGCTGAGTGCCTTCATCGTCTTTGCCCTCCTGTGGACGACCCTCGTCTATGATCCACTGGCTCATTGGGCATGGGGCGGCGACTGGGCCTCCCAGTTAGGTGCTCTTGACTTTGCCGGAGGCACGGTTGTTCACATAAGCTCCGGTTTTGGTGCCCTTGCCCTCGCCCTGGTGCTTGGCGCACGGAAGGGATTCGGGAAGTATGCAATGGAACCATCCAACATTCCGCTCACCCTCCTTGGTGCTGCGCTCCTGTGGTTCGGATGGTTTGGCTTTAACGCAGGGAGTGAACTTGCCGCCGATGCCATTGCAGCAAATGCCTTCCTTGTCACCAACACCGCGGCCGCCGCCGGTGCGCTGGCCTGGATGGGCGCATCCTGGATCAATGGTAAGCCGTCAACACTCGGTTTAGTATCCGGAGGAATCGCGGGTCTTGTAGCAATTACCCCAGCTGCAGGATTCGTCGACATGCCTGCAGCGATTGTGATCGGTGCAATTGCCGGGTTGATCTGTTACCGGGCACTCCTGTGGCGTCAGCGCAGGGGTCTGGATGAATCGCTCGATGCCTGGGCCATTCACGGGGTAGGAGGATTCTTCGGAGCACTTGCGACCGGCATCTTCGCTGTGGCCGTCATTGGCGGTGTCGACGGTCTTCTTTACGGAAATGTTGATCAGTTCCTCATACAGGTGCTTGACGCCGTCGTGGCGATGGGCTACGCATTTGTCGTGACCTTCGTCATAGCAAAGGTTGTTGACCTCACGATGGGTCTACGTGTAGCAGAGAATGAAGAATACGTTGGTCTTGACCTCTCGCAACATGGGGAGAGTCTTGATGCTTGATGAGTGATGAAAATGAAGAAGGTTGAAGCAATCATCCGTCCGGAAAAACTCGAAGATGCCAAGACAGCACTTGATGAAGCCGGATTTTATGCAATGACGGTGACTGAGGTCCGCGGCAGGGGTGCTCAGAGGGGGATCTCTCTCCAGTTTCGCGGCAAGAAGGTAAACGTGGATCTCATCCCCAAGGTAAAACTGGAACTGGTTATAGAGGATGAATCCGCAGGAAAGATTGTTACCATACTGCAGAAGGCGGCGTATACCGGTGAGGCAGGAGACGGAAAGATCTTTATTATTCCTGTTGAAGGGATCTATCCGGTCCGGACATGACCGGTTAAAAGAGTAACCACCCTTTTTTTTATTTTTTAAGTAAATCACCCAATTCTTTGGCAGAGGGAATAACATTGATTATTACCTATCATCCAGATAACATACGTGGATGAGTTCTCTGATCCCGGGTGCAGAAAGAAAAATACCAATCATTATTCCTCTCTTTCCTGCCACCGTCTTTTGTGGAGAATGTTCCATACTGCTCGATGGGGGGGTATTGTAAGCGATGAGTTTTATTCGTTCAGAGAGGAAATGTGTGGAAATTCTTCGCATTCTCTCAGAGCATCAGGAGCCAATAGGGGCGAAGCGCCTTAGTGAGCTATTGGCGGAACGTGGATTCCTGTTAACCGATCGTGCTGTTCAGTATTATCTTCAGTATCTGGATGAACAGGGATTTACCCATAAAATAGGAAATAAAGGGAGAATTCTCACAGATGAAGGTGTCGCTGAGGCAAATCTGGCCCTCATAGATGACCGGATGGGATATGTCATCTCAAAATTAGAGAAACTGGCCTTTAATGTCACATTTAATCCCGAAACGGCAACCGGGGATATCGGATACAATCTTACGGTGGTTCCATATGAATATGTTGATGATGTGGCACGTGCCTTCGACGAAGTCATTGAAGGGGGCTACACCTTTTATAAAGGATATTGTATTACCGATCAGGACCCGCGTCTTCCTGAGGGTCATGCCGGGTTTATGAGTGCATGTTCGATCACAATGGACGGAGTACTCCAAAATCATGGTATTGCAGTGAATGTGGTATATGGCGGCAGATTTTCAGTCATTGATTCAAAGCCGGTGGGATTCGTCGACCTTATCGGGTATAAGGGGACGACGGTCGATCCTCTTCCGCTGTTCATCAATGCGGGACTCACCAGTATCCATCAGGTAGCGACAACTGGGACGGGAATTGCTCTGGCCAATGTCCGTGAAGTGACAAACAAGGCAAAGAGCCGGGTAGAAGAGTGCGTTGAGCATATGGTAAAATGCGGTTTCGTCCGTCCGGTAGGGATAGGGAATGGTCTATTTAATCTCAGGCCGGATCCGTACCGGCTTTCAATTGTTTTTTACAGCGGCATGAATCTTGTGGCAAATGCGGTAGAAAAGGGATACCCCATTTATACAGAAATAGGGGCTGGAATAATCCCGTTTGCCAGATTCCTGAATGACTAAGATCTGATACAATCAGATGGTTTCCATTGTTTCAAAATGGGCAACATCCATCAGGCCCTTCATCGCTTTTGTGTCGGCCCATCTTCCCGATTCAATAAACGCCGCGATCGGGTTTGTTCCGCCAATCATCGCAAGACCGAGGTAATTCGTTGTAATCGGGACACCGAGAAGAGGGGAATTAGGATTGCCTACTTCCAGCACACCGGTGATTCCTGCTTTGGTCAGATCTTCAAGTGTATTAAAAAGGAGTGTTTCCGCCTCCATATGGCACTCCCTGATATTTGCAAGGATACTGCCCGTACCGGTCATGATGACATCGGTGATGTGGGTGGTTCCCTGATCGATCATGACCTGTGTCGGATCAATCGTTGTGGAATCGTATTTTATCATCGTCGTAAAACGTTTAGGTACATTATCTCTTATTTCCACGAGGCCTCCCCCAATCGGGTTCAGGGGAATCCCCTGGCGAAGAAGGATGGCATCGACGGTGATGCTGCACATCGTTACTACTCCAATATGGCCGGCAGGGATTGCAAAATCCCCGATCCGTTCACCTGAAAGAGCGAATTTTACCCGGTTGCTCACACATACGCCTGCTGCGTATGCTTCTTTCATGATCAGTCGTGCCGCATCCAGATCATCCTCTTTTATCATAGTGAGGTTGAATATGACCTCCCCCTCGTCATGGTAAGGATCGTAGGATACCTGCAGGGCATATTCGTCGATGAGGTGGTTGATAAATTTCAGCTGGGTCATAATGTCGTCACAATCCTTAAAAGATGGGGTATTCTATTGCAGTAGTCTTACGTCACACTCAGAAAAAGAAAAAGATATTCTTTCGAAAAGCCGGAAGTTGGGCCTTACGGGGAAAATTACTTTTCAAGGCGTTTGGCCTTGTCGCCTGCTAACCGTTCGATGATCTTCAGATTTGTTTCTCCTTCAATGAGAAGTGCGCCGCGTTCAACGGCATGGTCCACAAAACCGTCACCGGTAGGTGTTCGTATCAGGAGGGTCGTACATCCCTCCCCGCTTCCGATTGCTCCTGCCGAGATATCGGCATCCGCGGCAGTCAGATCTCCGCAGACATGACAGCCCGGACGTACGCAGTCCTGGAGTTCGGTAAGTGGAATTTCAGTTTTTGCGCCATTGTGCTGTGTCAAAATGAGTTTGCCTCTGACATCCAGGCGATCGATATCCCAGGATTCGATGCCGATCTCACTTTGAATTTTTCCTTTTATCAGCTTTTCATAATCGAATGTTTCTGTACAGAAGAGGCCGATTGTCAGTCGTATTGCACGTCCGTACGGTTTCAGAAAAGGATGTTCTGATGATTGTATGATTCGTGCTGCTGAAATGGCACAGGGAACCCCTATAATGGCTAACTTTTCTTTCTTTTGCGTCACCACTGCTGTTTTCAGTGCAGAAAGCAGCGGGACCCACCATGCATACCGGCTTCCTGCTTTGGCGATAAGGGCTTCTCTGTCCGTAATAAGTACGGCGGCGGGTTCGTGCGTCCAGGGGTCCGCAGCAATAGTTACGATGCAGTCAATGGTCCCCTCCTCAAGAGCGGATGCCAGGATGGCCGTTACCGCACCGCCGCTCTGGCGCTTTTGGACCTCAAACCCTGACCGTGCTGACAGAATCCGAAGATATCTGCCAACGCCTGTTGTGGCCATGCGATGGATTTGCTGTTCTTCTGTTCTCGGGCATGCGGCATAACAAGCACCGCAGGGAACACCGTCATTTTCATCTTTGCAGTACCCGGTATGTACCGGTCCGCTAAATTCTCCCTCTTTTCTGAAGATTATTGCATCTGCCGGACACATCGCAACGCAGGCACCGCATCCCGAACACAAACCCGTATCCCAGACCTCTTTCTTGAGATTGGTGTAATTTTTTCTTTTCATTATCATCACTCCCAGGTGTATTTTCCGGCGAACGGACGTGCGCTTGCTGGTCCGATCCGTACATATTCATCCTCAAAGAGTGAGGGGTCATCGATGCCGAATTCAATACAGTACTTTTTAATATACGGGCGAATCAGTTCCCGTTCTTTTTCAGTGAAAGGCTTTTTCGTTGCCCCGATCCCCAGATGCTTTTCAGGGACCTCTCCTCTGATAAAAATTTCTCCTCCGTGAATGCCTGTACCGATTCCGCGCTCATCAACGGGGCAGGTATAACCTCTGCCGAGAACAATGAGGAGGCCGCCGGCCATATATTCTCCGAGAAACGCTCTGGTCCGGCCACCAACGACAAGAACTGGTTTTTTGTCCTGGTATTCTTTCATGTGGATGCCGCCGCGGTACCCGATGTTCCCCTTTACATAGACTTCCCCGCCACGCATTGAATGGGCTACTGCGTCACCGGCATTTCCATGGATATAGATGGTGCCGGCGTCCATGGTATTGCCAGGTGCATGTTCGGCATTTGCATGGACGATACAGGTCGGTCCGGACATGAACATACCGAGATCTCCTCCGGGGACGCCGTTGATGGTGATACGGACATCCTTGCCTCTGAGACCATTTCCGATGAAGCGTTGTCCATTTACATTGTCCAGGACAATTTCTTTGGCTCCTGCAGCAACTGCCGCCCTGATCTGCTGATTGAGAGGAGTGTAGTGGAGTCCTTCTGCATCAATGCTAATTTTTTCTGCCATCGCTATGCACCTGCTCCGACGGTCTTTACATCAAGGACTTCCATGAGATTTTCGTCAAGCATATATGCTCGTAACCGGTCCCGGTTTCCTCTCAGGCTTTCAATTGAGTTAATGCCGGCAGCACCCATGAGTTCTGCAATCTCCAGGGTCCATCCGTTGATGAGGTTGGATACATTCTCCCACATGATGTCCGGGTCCAGTCGTGCGACCAGATCCGGACGCTGGGTCGCTATCCCCCAGGGGCACAGGCCGCGATAGCAGCTTCCACAGACCCGGCATCCGAGGGATATCAGTGCGGCGGTGCCGATATACACGGCATCTGCCCCCAGGGCAATGGTCTTGGTGACGTCTGCACTGTCACGGATGCCTCCCGAAGCAATGACTGAAACTTCATTACGGACACCATGGTGTCTGAGTTTTTCATCGACCGCAGCCACTGCAGCTTCAATGGGAATTCCCACATGGTCCCGAAATACTCTCGGAGCTGCCCCCGTCCCGCCACGGAATCCGTCAATGACGACTGCGTCTGCTGAGGATCGGGCAATTCCCGATGCAATGGCGGCAACATTGTGGACTGCCGCGATCTTCACAAAGACCGGTTTTTTCCATTCGGTCGCTTCTTTGAGTCCCCGTACCAGTTGTGCGAGGTCTTCAATCGAATAGATGTCATGATGTGGGGCGGGACTTATGGCATCGCTTGAAACCGGTATCATACGGGTTCCGGATACGCTTTCATCCACTTTTTCGCCGGGCAGGTGTCCTCCGATACCCGGCTTGGCCCCCTGTCCTATCTTGATCTCTATTGCGGCCCCACGTTCGAGATAATCAATGTCGACGCCAAACCTTCCGGAGGCAACCTGGACGATCATATGATCCTGGTAGGGGTAAAGGTGCTTGTGAAGGCCTCCCTCACCTGTCCCCATAAAGGTTCCCTGCGCTGCTGCACCCCGTGCAAGGGAGAGTTGGGCATTGAGAGAGATAGCCCCATAGCTCATATGCCCGATCATGATGGGCGTTTCACATTTGAGATTCGGCGCAAGGTGGGTCAGCAGCTCGATGTCGCCATTCGGTTTTGTTGCCACTTCCACTTTTGATGGTTTCTTTCCGATATAGGTACGAAGCTCCATCGGCTCCCTGAGGGGATCGATGGATGGATTGGTGACCTGGCAGGCATCGAGAAGTAGCCGGTCGAATATTGGTGGAACTTCAAGGATATTGCCCATGCCTGCGAGAATGATTTTCCCGGTTCTTGCCTGGTTGTATATTGCCTCTCGCGCCTCACGTGTCCATATCGGATGGGAACGATAATCCACCGGCTTTTCCTCGAGATCGATGGCATCGCGGGGACACATTGCAATGCACCGGTGACATCCGGTACAGGCTCGTGAATTCACCAGAATTTTGTTGCCTTCTTTCCTAAACGTTCCGTAGGGGCAGTTTTCGATGCACTGTTCACAGAGCATGCATCGGTCATTATCAATCCTGACCCGGTATTTAGGGGGAGTGCTGCCAATTGGCATTATCGCACCCTCCCGATAACCGGCTCGCCGGCACGAGGCATCCATATGTGTTCCAAATCCTGTTCCATGACCCGTATGGCTGCTTCTTCGCTGGAAATGTAGAGGCGTTCTCCCGCTTCAGCGGCGACGAGCGGCCGGAGTTTTATGCGGTCGGTAATTCCGGCGATGCCTTCCGAATTGGCCACAACGATTGCGAAGGGTCCATTCATAAGAGCCGACCCATATGCCATTCTGATAGTGGTATTCAATTGTCGTTCATTTTCTGGCATATTGTCTATTTCGTCCCAGAATGGGGGGGCAAGTGCTTTCAGAGCAAGTTCAAGAGGAAGTGCATGCCTGCGGGCCAGAAGGTCGGTAAGATACGCTACCACTTCAGTGTCGGTATACATCGTGCATTTATAACCAAAACTCTCCAAATATCTCCGGTTTGTACCATACGATGTAATCTCTCCGTTGTGTACTACAGTCCAGTCGAGAAGGTTAAATGGGTGGGCCCCTCCCCACCATCCGGATGTATTGGTGGGGTACCGGTTGTGCGCAAGCCATTGGTACCCTTCATAATCCTGGATACGGTAAAACTCGGCCACATCTTCGGGCCATCCCGAGGCTTTGAAGATCCCGATATTTTTCCCCGTCGAAAAAAGGAGTGCTCCCGGGATTTCTGTGTTGATCTTATTCATTATATGAATCAGGATGTCTTCTTCGGTAGCTGCAGTACCCATGGATTTCGGATACGGTTTATAGAAGTATCTCCAGGGAATATGTTCCCTGCGAAGCCGCGGCTGCTCAGAGGTCGGGATCATCTCACTTACTTCGATAGTCCCCCATTTTTCCAGTTCCTGCTCTACGATGGCTTTCGGTTCGACAAGATTGTCATAGAACAGGTGGAGGGCATAGTAGTCAGCATAGTCCGGATATGCGCCGTATACGGCGTACCCCGCTCCTTCACCATTTCCCCGTTCGTTCATCAATGACAGGGCATTTTTTATTGCCGACCCGTTCATAGGTTCCCCGGAACGGTCGATCACGCTGATTATTCCGCACATGCTACCACAAATTGTGAAGGGGGCCTTCCCCCATTTTAAGCTTTCCAGACAGGAAATGTCTGCAAAATAGGTATAATGCGACAACATTATATAATGAATGGTGGAAGCACATTACTATGCGCTGGGTTGTGCTGTTGTACAAGTGCTGGAGCGCATCCGAAAGGATGATATTAAATTCATCCGCCTGCAATTCTCAGATATCCAGGGAATCCCGAAATACATCGCGATACCTGTAAATCTGGCTGAAAATACCCTGACTGAGGCATTGGATTTGATGGTTCACCGATCACCGGTTTTGCGAGGATAGGAGCATCTGATACGCTCCTCAAACCATATCACCGGACATTTACCATTCTGCCCTGGCGTCCTGAGGAGGCGAAGGTCGCCCGCTTCATCTGTGACATATCTCCCGGATGATACTTCGTTTGAGGGGGATCCACGCTACATTCTTAAAAAACACTTTTTAAAGCGGAAGAATTGGATTTGAATTTTAATAATGCTCCTGAGCTTGAATTTTTCCTGTTTCGGATGTCGGAAGAAGGAAAGCCTACCACTGCATTTCAGGACGACGGAGGATACCTTGATCTGGCCCTCACCGATCATGGCGGGGATGTCTTTGTGTGAACTCTCTGGAAGAGTAGGTCTGACTGGATATTGCACAGCATGGGGAGTCGATGGAAGCATAAATTCTGCCTAAATTCCGGGAAAGAATAGATCTGCATCACCCTGAAGGAAACGAATCCCTTTGCCAATTATATCTCGGATTTTGTGAGGGGAATATTTTTAAGTGGCGAAGGGATGCGTATATCGCAGGTTCTGGTGATAATGGCCGTCATTGACATTATTCCGGCAGTAGGATGGACAGCATGACTCGGGTGAAATTAGCCAGTTTAATTCTTCATAAATAGGATTTAATGGAGAAATGTGCCGCCCTCCACTCGAACGTGGTGAGAAATGAGAGGACCGGAAGAAGAGCACGATTATATGCAACCAGGTACTATGTTGATGCCAAGGGGAATATGGCATGAACTACCGGGGCATTCTTTTCGATATTGACGGGGTGCTGCATGTCGGTGGCAAAGTGGTCGACGGGGCGTCAGCGATTCTCGCCGATCTCTCTTCCCGTGGTGTGCCATTCAGGTGCATTTCAAATACCACCCGTTCGTCCCGCAGTACCATTGCAGAGCGACTTGCCACCTTGGGTTTTACCATCCCGGCAGAACATATCTTCACTCCGGCAGTTGCCGCGGGATCCTACCTGATTTCATCAGGGGCTGTTCGATGCATGCTTCTCACGACAAGGGATGTCCAGAAAGATTTTGTTAATCAGGGGGTTGAAATTGTAGAACGGAACCCCGAGGCAGTAATTGTCGGGGATGCTGGTGACCTGTTTACATACAGTTCTTTGAATGCGGCATTTCGTGCCCTTCTCTCTGGTGCTGTACTCGTTGCCCTTGAGAGGGACCGGTACTGGATGGACGAAGATGGTTTCTCCCTCTCTGCCGGCCCTTTTGTGGCGGGTCTTGAATATGCCTCCGGTGTCCGGGCTCATATTGTGGGAAAACCTTCAAAAGAGTTCTTTGATGCCGCTCTTTTTTCTCTGGATTGTTCTTCTTCTGAAGTCCTGATGGTGGGGGACGATATCAACACGGATATCGGCGGGGCACAGGCAGCCGGGTTGGATGCTGCCCTGGTGCGGACAGGTAAGTACCGGGAGGATGTGTTCAGGGAATCGCGTATAGATCCCGATTATATCATCCCTTCAATAGCGCATCTGCATGAAATTTTGGATGAAGACGGTGGTTTTTCAAAATAAATGAGAGAGAAGTAAATCCTGATGGTGAATGGGAGGGCTGAAATTATTGATACCCATGTGCCCCCCGGTCTCTGCCGGTAAGGATTTTTTTTCTCTTTTCAAGTTCCCTTCTCTCTCTGACTACTTCCACAGGTTCTTCAGAACAGGGATCATACCCCAGGTAATACATCGCTGTCGAGCGGGTAAGGGGGGATGGGGTAAATATCTGAAACTGGTTTCCCTGCAGACGGTAATGGATGAGAAAATCTCTCGTTGCGTATACGTCCTTCCTGCGTTCACCCGGATGACCGACGATGATGTATGGAATGAGACGTGAGGCGATTCTCTCTTCCCTGCAGATCCGCTCATAGAGCCTGTAGAATTCATTGAAGGCGCTGGTGGACGACTTTCCCATATGGCGAAGAACACTGTCGCTTCCTGATTCCGGGGCAATTTTCATGTGTCCTGATATATTGCCCTTGAGGATTTTTCGCAAGAACAGTTCAGGTAACAGGGGGCCCTCGAAGCGCAGGCCCGACCCAATGAATACATGGCGGATTCCTGGACATTCGGCAGCCGCATCAAGGAGCGATATATAGTCCCTGGTGCCGGGAAGAAGATTTCTGCAAACGGTGCCGTCTTTGATGCAATCGTGTGTGGGACATCCGCCGATAGCGCAGCCCGAACCATACATGTTTGCGGAGGGCCCTCCGATATCAGTGATAGTGCCGCCAAACCCCGGCACTTTTGCAAGAGTCCGGATTTCCCGCAGAACAGACTTTTTGCTCCTGGAAACAATTTCCGGTCCCTGGTGGGCGGTAATTGCGCAGAATGCACAATTGCCATAACATCCCCGGTGGGCCGTTACGGAGTCGCGGATCATCCGGTATGCGGGAATATCGTGGTATTTTGGATGTGGCATCCGGGTATAAGGCAGATCGTATATCGCATCTAGTTCATGGCTGGTCAGGACCCGTGCAGGGAACTGGACGAGGTGCCGTGTGTCCTGTTGCTGGAAGATGATATGATTCCTGTTGGATTTTTCAAAGAGGCAGAATGCCCGCGCAAATGACTTTTTATCATCACGGACTTCTTCGTAGGAGGGAAGCTGTATGGTATCGCCGAGGTCATCGGTGGTTTTTCTGACGACTGCGGTTCCGGGTATCCGGAGGTCGGACAGATCTTTGTTGTCACGGAGTGCGGACATCGTGTGGAGGAGGGGGTATTCCCCCATACCGTAGATAAGGAGGTCCGCCTTGCTGTCAAAGAGGATGCTGCGCCTGACGGTATCCGACCACCAGTCGTAATGGGCAATGCGCCTGAGTGAGGCCTCAATGCCGCCGATGATGATGGGAACCCCTTTACATGCAGCCCGAATCTGACTGGAATAAACCTGAACGACCCTGTCCGGGCGGATTCGATAGCGTTTTGCATCACCCTTTTTTGAAAAATAGGGTTCTCCTCCATCGCAGTATGGGTCATCCCTGCGTGGGATTCCCACGGCGGTATAATTGATGACCATGGAATCCATTGCGCCGCCGGATACTGCAAATGCAAGGTTCGGTCTGCCAAATTCCAGAAATGCACCGGATTCTTTCCACCTTGGCTGGGAAAGGATGCCGACTTTAAAGCCATGGTGCTCGAGAAACCTGCCCAATACCGCCATTCCGAACGATGGGTGATCGATATATGCATCGGGTGTGACGATGACAATGTCGCAACTCTCCCAGCCGCGTCTTCTCATCTCTTTTGCGGACGTTGGAAGAAATGTACTGGTATTCATGGTGATGAAAGCTGCATTCTAAAAATGCGCTTTGTAGTATTCATTAGTTCTTCAGGTAAAAAAAGGGTAGAATGGTGAAAAATTATCCGTCAAGTATCTCGTACGCTTCTGAGCGGTAGGAGTCCATCACGTACGGGATGCCGGAGATCTTTGCTGCTTCTTCGGTGAGGGAGAAGACGTCGTTACGGGAGACAGACTTGAGGCTGAAGTTGCGGCTTCCTGCCATGATCTGCTGCATGCCGGTCCTGAAGCGCTGGGCGTAGGTGTAGATACCGATTGCACCGAGCGGGATTTCATTGATTCTCTCGCCGTATTTCTCCTTGAGCTCTTCGTAGGTCACGAAGATCTCTTCAACCGTTGTTCCGTATTTGGAAACGGTCTTGGGGAGTTCGCCCTTCTCAAGCCACTTGCCAATATTCTTTCCGACCATGCCCGGAATCATGAGGCCGCGACCCATACAGACCGCCTTGAAGTACGGTGCACCCATGGCAAGCGCCTTGAATGCATTTGCTTCGTCGCCGAATCCTCCTGCAATAGCAAGGTCAGGCACACGCAGGCCCTTCTTTTCGAGTTCCTGTGCAAATTCGTAGGTGAGGGACTGGAGATAGAACGTTGGAATACCCCATTCGTTCATCATCGGCCACGGGCTCATGCCGGTACCGCCTGGTGCACCGTCAATGGTGAGCAGGTCGATCTTTGCCTCTGCACAGTAGCGCATGGCCATTGCAAGCTCTTTCATGGAGTACGCACCGGTCTTCAGCGTTACGCGCTTGAATCCAATGTCACGAAGGCGATCGACTTCCTCGAGGAATCCTTCCTTGGTCACAAATCCGAGACGTGAATGACGCTCAAATTCTTTAATAGCTCCCTCCTTGAATGATGCCTGCACATCTGCGCGGGTCGGGTTCGGAAGGACGATGTATCCGCGTCTCTTTAGTTCGAGGGCCCGATCCAGTGAACCTACCTTGATCTCACCGCCGATGCACTTTGCACCCTGGCCCCACTTCAGTTCGAGAGTCTCAAGTTCGTGCTTTGCAGAGACGTATTCCGCGGTTCCAAGCCGCGTGTCCTCGACATTCATCTGGACTAAGATCTCTCCATAGCCTTCGTGGAATTTCCTGTAGGTATTGATCCTGCGATCCATCTCCGGGGATTCAACCACTTTATGGTTCGCGTCCAGTTTGAGACCTGGGTCAATACCGCAGACGTTTTCACCGCACACAAGGGTGATACCCGCGATTGCCGCACCGACGGCAAAGTGCTCCCAGTTTGCCCGGGCAATTTCCGTCGAACCGAGTGCACCGGTAAAGATCGGTACTTTCATCGGGACCTTGATATCCCATCCATATTCGGTTACAGTATTAACATCATCGAAGACGGCGGTATCTGGGTTTGCCTCAACGCCCTCGGGAAGGCCGTTTGCACCTACGGCGTAGCCATGGATGTTCAGGTGTGAATAATCGACCGGGTAGTTCTTGTCTGCACCTGCTGTAATCTCTCCGAAGGGGCCTGGATAGAGCACTTCACGCCCGCGGAAAGATGAAAGCCAGATTTCACAGTTCCCCTTGCATCCGTCTACACAGCGTGTGCAGATACCGGATACCGGGGCAACGTTACGTGAACGGTTCGAGGTGTGAACCGCCTCGTTTGCATTAGGCTGCCTAAGATTCATTGTCAACTCCTTTGATTGCAGTTATAAGTGTCGCTATAATATATAGGGGAAATTGTTTGGAACCCTTGTGTTCCCACCGGTGCTGGAGGGATGCGACACGAATCTCCACCGGCAGGGTTATACCAAACAGGAATACATTTTCCTGAAAAGGTAGATAAAGGTTTTCATTTTATATATAGTCTATATTTGGGTATATATACTGAAAATATAAGAAAATTCAGTTTAATTTGAAAAATAACGTTATTTTGGGTAAAAAAGAAAATTGGGAAAACGGAATGGGTTATTTAAATTCAATTCCGACATCTTTCATGCCGTTTAATCGTGCAATATTCAGGACAAGCGGGGTAATGCCTTCAATTATCGGTGACATTGAAAGGGGCCCGGCATCATATGCCTTAAGATGTGAGATATTTTCAACTATCCCCATGACGAGTCGTTTGGCTTCATTGTCGTCACCACATACCGCAACGGAGTAATCCAGCTCTTCATCGAGATGTTTCCATTTATTCGCCGCTACATTATTGAATGCCACAACGACGCGGGCACTTTCCGGAAGCATTGTTTTTAATGCCAGAGCAGCAGAACCTTCCGGGGGTGGCTGATAGGTAAAATAATCATTCCTGGCGATGGGATTGATCGGGGAGATTATGATCTTATCTTCAAATCCGGAGAGTGAGCCGATCGTGGATTTGAGATGTTTGAAAGGTATTGAAAGGACTATGACTTCTCCCCCGTCTACAGCATCCTGGTTTGTTCCACCACTGCAGTAACAATTATTGCACCCTCTCCCTTTGAGGAGATCGATGGTGCAGCTACTTGTTTCCTCGGCACGATCTCTGTCCCTCGATCCGAGAATGACCTTATACTTATGAGAAAGTCGTCTGGCCAGTCCTTCGCCAATCTCTCCCGTACCTCCAACAATACCTATCTTCATATCTGGTCTCCGGGGCACATTCAGTAATCGAAAACCCCTTAGATTGTACATACAACCTCTCCTGATATTAGTCTATTTGAATGTAGTAACCAATAGTAAGATGGAAGCTGATGACAATATGGTAATACCATAGTCCTGATAAGTACAAAGAGATTGGTGGGAAGCCGTCCCGTTCTTTCTCATCGAAGAATCTATTCTCAGGATACCCAGAAAGGGGAGTGTTATGAAATTTACAGAATTTTCAAAATATTATACCTCAATCGACGACATTTATGGAATTGATCCTCTTGATAAGGAAAAAATTCTTGAAGTTAGTAACTGGTTTTCCTTTAGGGCTAGCGACTATTATCTTTCATTAATCGACTGGGATGACCCGGCCGATCCAATACGCCGGTTGATTATTCCTTCTCCGGAGGAACTTCGTGAATGGGGTGACCTGAATCCATCATCTGAAGATCTATATACCGTAGCGCCTGGTCTTCAGCATAAATACCGTGAAACTGCCCTTCTTCTAATTAGTGAAATGTGCGGTGGATTTTGCAGGTACTGTTTTCGTAAGCGCCTTTTTGTCCAGGATGAGGATGAAGTCGTACGGGACATCTCGGATGCAGTTGCTTATATAGAAGCGCATCCTGAAATTTCAAATGTTCTTCTTACCGGGGGCGATCCTTTGACCCTTTCAACTTCAATACTGGAGGATGTACTACGCCGCCTTTGTACAATTGATCACGTCCGGATTATTCGTATCGGAAGTAAAATACCTGCTTTTCTTCCTATGAGAATAACCGGTGATGAAGAGCTTCTACAGATGTTGCGGACATATTCCACTTCTCACAGGCAGATCTATCTAATGGCCCAGTTCACCCATCCGCGTGAACTTACATTGGAAGCACGTGAGGCAATAGCAGCCCTTAAAACCGCTGGTGTCGTCATTATGAATCAAACACCGCTTATCAGGGGGATTAATGATGATCCTGAAACAATTGCCGTCCTTTTAAACGAACTCGCCTATATGGGGGTACATCCATATTACCTATTCCAGTGCCGTCCGTCAAAGGGAAATCTTACCTATACGATACCGGTTGAAGAGTCATTAAAGATCTTCAGGGACGGAATAGCGAAGTGTTCAGGTCTTGCACGGCGGGTGCGGTTTGTGATGTCGCATGGAACGGGAAAAATTGAAATTCTCGGAATCTTCGCAGGAAGAACATGGTTCCGCTATCACCAGGCGGCAGATCCGGAGAACATAGGGGCAATATTTTCGTGTCCATCAGATCCGAAGGCCTACTGGCTTGAAGACTATCTGAATGATTAAGATGAGGGAAACCTTCGTGCATCTGTTGCGACATCAACAATAGCCGGTAATCCCGAGTTGAGTGCCTCAATAATTGCCGGCTTTAGTTCTTGGGGTCTTCCGACGGTAATTCCGAATCCTCCGCATGCACGTGCATACTCCGCAAAATCCGGATTGAGGAGTTCTGTGCCAAAATTGGGGTAATTTTCCGTCATCTGTTCGACCTGTATCATTCCCAGTTGACGGTTGTTGAGAATTACGACAACTATCGGGAGGTCATACTTTACAGCGGTGATAAAATCTGACATGGCCATCGTAAATCCCCCGTCACCGGTGATGCAGAAGACATCCCTCTCAGGGTAGGCCAGTTTCCCGGCAAGGGCGCCTGGCAACCCAAAGCCCATCGTCGCAAGATACCCCGACATGGCGAACCGCTGGTGCTGCATGCGGAAATTACGTCCGAACCACCACTGGTTCTCCCCTACATCCACTGAAATTACTGCATCCTCCGGAATAATTTCAGAGAGGGTATTCATGATGAAGGGAGGTCGGACAGGAACCGCGGTTGCATCTGCCTCGCGATCCCTCTGTGCATTCCATGCGTTTTTCCTATCTGCGATCGTTTTGAGCACCGGTCCGGTTTCCCGCACTCTGCATAATTTTTCCAGTGCAGGAATCACCAGTGAACATGCACCCCACACAGGATAGGTACCCGGTGAAATCCCCAGCTTAATTGGATTGATATCCACCTGGATGATATCGGTATCAAGAGGTACATTGGTAAAGGTGGAAAATCCCACTCCAAGGGTGATAAGGAGATCTGCCTCCAGTACCATGTTGCGGGTTGACGGGGCGCCAACCGAGCCCAGAATTCCGAGGCTCCATGGATGATTTTCCGGGAGAATTCCTTTGGCCCGGAACGTGGTTACAATCGGGGCGGCGATGGTCGATGCAAACCGAACAATTTCTTCAGCAGCGTCGTATGCTCCCCATCCGGCAATGATTACCGGATGCTCAGATGCATTGATTTTTTCAGCGGCTTCGGCAATGACGGATTGTTCTGGAAGAATATTGGCGCCGGCGATGACGGATTCCCGTCTGCAGTGTTCAGATTTAAGGGGCAATTTCTGAATATTATTCGGGATGGATAACTGAGCAACCCCATGCTCCAGAGTGGCATATTTCATTGCCCGTGTCAGGAGGAGCACGGTTTTTTCCCGGTCATAGATGGTATTGTTGTATACGGTCATGGGGCGAAAAAAGGCATCCTGATCGATCTCCTGAAACCCGCCGGGTCCGGAGTACTGTATTTGAACCTGACCGTTGAGGGAGAGCACCGAGGCATGATCTGCCTGCGCATCATACAGGCCTGTCGTCAGGTTTGTTGCCCCAGGGCCTGCTATGGTCAGGCATGCCGCGATGTTTCCAGTCAGTTTATTGTAGGCAGATGCAGCCATTGCCGCGTTTTCCTCATGGCGTACGACAATATACCTGAGGGAATTGTTTTTTCGCAGGGCCTCTACCAGGCCGAGAGATGAAGTTCCGGGGATACCGAAGACTAATTTCACCCCCCATTTCTGCAGTTCGGCGATAATTACATCAGAGACGGTCTGCTCAGAGTCTGCATGAACATCAGTGGCATCAATTTTTTCAAATGCACTTTTCGGTGCACCACATACGGGGCACGTCCAATCGGACGGGATGTCAGGAAACATGGTCCCTGGTACAATCCCTACCGATTCTTCACCCTTCTCTTCATCATAGATATATCCGCATACCTTACATCTCCAGCCTGTCATGCAACCCCTCGTCTACTCCTGACTGTCATGAAGAGATGATAAAATTATTGTTCGGGGGGGGCGGCTAAAAATCGTGCCATTACTCCGACGGCATAGGTTCGGATTCAAGCATTAGAGTTCCGAAGATGACTTTTTCCAATATTTGTGAGGTATACTTGATTTTCTGCATCTCATCGATATTTTCGTATCGGTGGATATCTGTATATATCTGGAGACGGACGAGGCCAAAATGGAAATGATCCAGTTCTTCTGCGCTCAGGCTTATCGCCTTGTGATAAATCGGCTCAATGGCAAGAGGGAGTTTGTTGACATTCTCGAGACATGGAATGATATCGGAAAAGATTGCAAGTTGCTCTCTCCCACCAGAGAGGATAAGCATGAAGTCCATAGTGTAATTCCTGCTTTTGCATTACTTATGTCTTTCAAAAAAATCAGTCGCAGGACAGGGGAAAAATTTTGCGGTACCCCAGAAGGGGTTCGCATTTAACGCAAAGCAATCAATCTTCGTTTTTTATCTGGTTGAGGATATTATCCATTACCTCATCAACCTTTTTCCACGTTATCTCGTGCTGTTTGTCACCTGATTTTCTCAGGACAAACGGTCTGCCTTCATCGCCGGCTTTGCGCATCTCCGGGTCGATGGGTATAGCGCCGAGGAAGGGGACTCCCAGGTTTTCTGCCGCTATCTTACCTCCTCCTTCTCCGAAGAGGTCGATTGCTTCACCACAGTGAGGGCAGACCATGCCAGACATATTCTCCACAATACCGAGCACCCTGTATCCAAGCTGGCGGACAAAGGTTACTGCCTTGGTAGAATCGAGGACTGCAACATCCTGGGGAGTTGTGACGATGACCGCTCCGTCAATATTAGGGGCAAGCTGTGCAACCGAGAGGGCTTCGTCACCGGTACCGGGGGGAAGGTCAACAATAAGATATTCCATATCGCCCCAGTTGACATCTTCAAGAAACTGACGTATTGCGGTAAATTTCATCGGACCACGCCAGACAACAGGAGAAGAGGTGTCCGGAAGAAGGAATGCCATTGATACGACGCCCAGTTTGCCTGTAATCTGAACCGGTTCGATTCTCTTTCCATCGTATGACTGGAGTCTCTTCTCCTCAACCCCAAGCATTTTCGGGATATTGGGGCCGTGAATGTCAAGGTCGACAAGACCGGTATTGAATCCCTTGTTTGCAAGGGACATGGCAAGGTTTGCGGCGACCGTACTTTTTCCTACTCCTCCTTTTCCGGAAAGGATCAGAATGACGTGCTTTACGTCCATTTTAACCTTTTCAGTCATAGGATTGTTCTTTTTCGGATCGTCACATGATGACGCGGTCGGACAATTTTTGCAGTTTCCGTCGCATTCCTGGGTCTGTTTTGCAGAATTCTCAGCCATTGCATCTCTCCTGAAATTATTCCCTTTCAGAATTGTAGTAAAATGTTTTCATTTACGGGTGATAAACTTATACTTGGTTTCAACCCTGATGTTCCGGGAGAGGGCATTGTATGGTCCACCAAAGCATTCCCTTCCGAGCTGGGAATTGGATTTTCATATTTTTTTTATGGCGGGTTTGATATCGATGACAACCGTCCCGTCAATTGCATCAATACCTCTGACAGTCAGGAAGCGTCCATTGTGGGAAACAAGTTCAACCTCCTCCAGGGCAACCGGATTTGGTCTCGCCGGCGATCTTGTTGAAAAGACGCCCCGCGCTTTGATGTTGCCCGGAGGGATCACGGTTAACAAATCACGTTCAGCACGATCAAACCAGCACTGAACAATAAGTTCCTGACCTTCACTGAGACCATTAAGGCCCTCCTCATACTCAGGGAACAGTTCGATGGTGGAAATATCAGTATGCAGGCGTCCCTGATGCGGGGCTTCCTTTGATGTCTTATATGGAGAATGGACGATGCCTATAGGAATTAGCTCGATTAATGCCAATTTTTGGGATTTTACAGGTATTGTGGAAATTTTTTGTTGTTTAGGTTGTGCCTCCATCTCATCGAGGACCTGATTGCATTTTGCATCGGCAATGGCGATGAAGGGGTTGGACCGTGGCACATGGGTAAACGATGACGATTCGAACTGCCCCAACAGCTTTTTAACCCTGGCAAAACGCTCCTGGAGGCATCTGTCACGAACTTTGTATTCCCCGTTAATCTGACGGACCACCAGCTGGCTGTCGGAATAAATATTGATGCTTTTCCAACCGCTCTCCACGGCTTTTTCAAGTGCTTGGATGATAGCGGTGTATTCAGCTTGATTATTTGTACATATCCCTGCGAATTCCCCTACTTTGAGTACAATATTTCCTTTCTGCACTACAATATACGCCCATGATGCCTTTCCCGGGTTTCCTCTTGAAGCACCGTCAGTGTAAATGTCAATCCCTTCATCCATGTACTCTGAAATAGGGAGAGGAGAGCAAAAACCTTGTTCATAAGGGTGGATATTGTGGCGGTTGTCGCTGTCGCTGTCGAAAGTTTTCCGTGCTTCACAGGCCCATGGAGTAGGATACTGACGGCAAAACTGGACGTCAGTATTTCAATGGGAAATTACACCCCATCACAACTTGTGTGGCTAAGTGGATATTTCACCACGAATTAAGGTATGCGGCGGTAGTCTGGATGGTACATCAATTGTTGGTAAGGTTCCTGGTGCCGGATCGATAGGGTGGAGGGAATTTGTTTCACTGGATCTGGTGGAAGAATGATCCGGAGATTATGAATCCTGGAAGAAGTTCAGATGGATAAGTTGCCGTTTTTTGCGTTCAATGCGGTTCAGGGGATCAATGATGGTGGAACTATCAGGTGCAAAGGGCACCACGCCAAATGTGAACATCAGCGATATGAGCTGGTAAAAACAACGGGAGTGCCAACCTCTGCGATGGAGAAGCAGGTTCATGCATACGATGGAGCCTATCCCGGATAGGAATGGTACTCTTCTAGCTTTTTTTAATGGAACTACCCTCCATCAATCCGTGATGGGAAATGTTCGTTTGTCCCAGAGAGAGAACAGGGGTTGGAAAAAAACAGCTTCAGGGAGATTTATTCTGGTCATAATTATTATGGACGCAGCGACAGATGTCACAGATTGTAACAGAACCATCGCCTGAGATAAGAGATATGGCCCATTTTTCAATGACATCATCCAGGTCAGGTGACATCTCAATAAAACGGCATCCTCGTTTTCTGCTTACGTATTGTGAAACCGCGGCCGGAGAAAGACCCATGTATTTTGCTACTGTTCTCTGCGAAATTCCTTTCCTGCAGACGAGGCGTGAAACGAGTTCTGCACGCACCTGCGGCAGATATTGCCGGACAATTTCGTCACAAACAACGATGTCACAGAAAGGGTCTCTCATGTATGACCTCACGCAACGGTGGCAGTCTGCGTTTCTTCTGATGTTATTGGTTTTTTTGTCTGGTAGAGCACCTGACGGGCATCTTTGAAATTGAATTTCTCAATAATCAAACCTGATTCCTTCAGTCTCTTGATTGCATATCTGATTGTCCTTGGGGCAATATCCACCTCTTTGGTCACTTCCTTGAAAGTCCTTGGCTTGCCGTCTTCAAGGAGGATGAGAACTCTTCTGGAAGAGGGGGGGAGCCGTATGTTGTTCACGCTGTTAACTACCGACATGGAGGATATGTTAACGCCGTGAACTATTAAGCCTTTCGTGATATGTACTGTCATGACACATCCCATTGATCGATAAGAGCGGGGGGTAAACAGGGATTAACGGATGCCGTAAGAAACATTCGATATGAAAATGATGATTATCAGGCCGTCTATTGTGCAGGGAGTGCAATACGGGAACTATATCTGGGGGTGATTTTAGGGATTTGCTGTCGCATTTCTTGGAACTTTCATCGCGTCTGCGGTACTGGACAGGGGCAATGGAATGGTATACATCCGGTAGTGCCGGACAGGTTCATACATGAACAGTTTTTTTCTCTCCGACGACGACTCAATACTAATGTCAGAACAGGTGCATGCATCCCATATCCTTGTCAAAAAGGAAGAGGAAGCGAAAGAGATCATCGTTCGTATCGAAGCAGGGGAAGAGTTTGCAGCAATCGCACGACAATGCTCCCTTTGTCCTTCAGGTCAGACGGGGGGAGACCTCGGATGGTTTGTTAAAGGGGTCATGGTTCCGGATTTTGAGAAGGCATGCTTCAGTGCAGAAGAGGGGACTATTGCCGGTCCTGTGCAGACGCAGTTTGGCTGGCATGTCATCCAGGTTCTCGAGACCAAATAAAAATTTAGTCAGTACCGATGTATCCGGGAAATGATATCTGGATAGCTTTTTCCGGTGATCTATCCTTTTTGATTCCGAAAGGTCAGATAGCCGGGTGGAGTTATGCTATCTGCTGATTGGCAGGAAGTCAGCGAAGTGGTATTCCTCTCTTATTCTTCCAGGAGGACTGCTGGACCGGGATGCATTTTCAGGACAAAAGAATATTCTTATGATATTTTCTTACTAACTTTTGGTACGGCCGAAAAATGAGGGATATGGTGGAATCGGAAGACCTTATGAGTGACAGGAAAGGATATGTCCATGTATATACCGGTGACGGCAAAGGGAAGACGACGGCGGCACTTGGGGTAGCACTGAGGACCTTACTTTCCGGAAAACGGGTTTTTTTTGCCCAATTTATCAAAGGTGCAGATACCAGTGAGTTGCTTATGCCCGGGTATTTTGACGGGTTCACCATTGTCCAATATGGCCGTGGACGGTTTATAGGCAACCGGCCCGAACCAGAGGATATTCTTGCTGCACGTGCAGGGTTTGAAAACTGCAGGGAGATTCTATCATCGGGTGTGCATGATCTTGTGGTGCTTGATGAGGTGAATATTGCCGTCCATTACGGTTTTCTCACTATCGATGAGGTGATCGATGCGCTAGAAAATAGGGCCCCACATGTTGAGGTCATCTGCACAGGACGCTATGCCCACCCGGTCCTCATTGAGCACGCCGATCTGGTCACTGAGATGGTGAAGGTTAAGCATTATTTTGCCAAAGGGGTGCGTGGTAGAAAAGGCATTGAATATTAGATGGTTATCCTGATCGCAGGAAGGTATCGGCACCGCGAGCCATGAGGCGTGCCACCTTTACCGGTTCGGGGATATGGCCCTGCCGGGTAAAGATGTTGCAAAGCCTTCCGGCGCTTGCATGGTCCGTTCCCCAGGCTCTCAGGTAGATGGTTTTTCCAGTAGAAAGGGGATAGGATGTGCGTGTTCCAAGATTCTTGTACCTGCAAAGCCTCTCTTCATCGCCGGGAAAGTGATGCCGGATATCATCTTCCAGCCCCGCGGATTCTTCATACGAAACACCTATTACCGGAATGCCGGTTCTGCTTCGTATCTGATCCGGGTCGATAATATTGAACCATGAAATGATACATCCGCTCAGTAGTATGGCATTGATGTCATGGCGTCCAAGTGCATCCCAGATGGTGAGTACAGCATCTGTGGCATCCGTTCCACCAACGGTAGCTCGTGAAAAGGCGCATCCGTCGATAATCAGGTCTCTTCGCATAACTACGCCACAAATAAGAGATGATTCTCTCTGACGATAGCTTTCTGCGATGCCGAGAACCCTGATGCCCGGTTTTTCCAGATGCATAATCACTTCCTGATACGGTGACGAATCAGACCTGCTCCTGCAGCAACTATGAGTATCAGGCCCGCGGCTGCATATATCAGATAGGGGGGAACTGAGTTTTCGTTATAAAGACGCTGGGCTCCATTAAGGTTTTGTTCGGGGGTTGATGCACCCGGGTAGGGAGCATTGTAACCTTCACCAGAAGCCTCGACGGCCTCGCTGAGAACTGCAACGGCTTTTCCGTACTCCCCGACACTCATGAGGATCATCCCTTTGGTATTCAGATATTCTGCATTATTCGGCTCGAGACCCACTGCCGTCTCAGCGGCAATGAGTGCGTTACTCTCATCACCCTGTCCCAGGAGACCCTGGGCAATGATATTGTAGGCTGTCGCATCTGCCGGTGCGTACTCGAGGGCTGATTCGGCATCTCTGCGGGCATCTATCCAGTTGCCGAGTGCAAGATGGATATAGCCCCGGTTCAGGTAGCACTGGTGATTTTGAGGGTCACGTGCAACAGCTGCATTCGTCGCATCGAGTGCTGCTTCAAAGTCACCCATTTTTATCAGTGCATACCCCCATTTGCACCAGATATCCGCTCCGCTGTTCACATCGTTATTTGTTATCAGTTCTGCGTAGGCAGCCACCCTTGGCCAGTTTCCCTCTTCGTAGGCCGTATTCATAGTGGCCATGGCATTGGTAATGTTGATCTCAGCTGGCGCGACCGACACTCCCGCCCCGAAAGCTGCAGCAGGGGTGATGGAAAAAATCGTGATGATGGAAATCATGAGAAGTATTACAATCACTGTCCATCGCATGGTATTCGACGTCATGAACACTCAATTACATTGGCGCACGATCAGATGAAATATCTACGGTCCTGTCTTCCAAGAAAATGAAACTCCTGTCGCCAGGCATCATCCTTCAATATTATTTAGTACCTTTAGGGAGAATCTGGAAATGTGGATTCGCTCACGCATGCCTTTGCAGTATCTCTGCCGCTTCTTGCCTTAGGTTCCGTCTCCCTCATTCCGTTCGCGGTACTTGGGGCGGTGATTCCGGATATTGATGTTGTGTTTGAGCTGATGCCGGAGAATAATCCATCTGATTATATATTTACCCACGGAGGGATTACCCATAGTCTTGCGGGAGCGGCGGGGATCTCAATTGTCGCCTTTATAGTGATCATGGGGTTGAGCAGACTTGCCATGGTTCAGGAAAAATTTCCTCTTACCATATCCTCTTCGATCTTCTTTGTGATCCTTGCCGGAGCTGTCCTGCATGTATTTCTGGACTATCTGGCATATCCCGGAATTCCTCTTCTCTACCCGTTTTCAACTGAAAAATACACGGCGGGCATCTTTCCCGGCCCCAGCCTGTTTTTGCTGGTCATCAGCATTATCCTCCTATCGTTATTTCTTCTGAATAAAGCAGGCAGTACACAGATCCGGGCCTATATGGTCATATTTATCGGTTTTATTCTTTTAAGTGCGGGAATGAAACTGTATGTTACCCTCCAGACCAACGGAGAGACGGTGCCGGGCCTCAATCCTGCACGCTGGCTGATAATCCAGGAGGACGATTCTGAGTACATTGTTCTGGAATATCATCTGTTCCATGGGGTGACAAATACAACAGTATTTGAAAAATATTCAAATATTTCACCGGAAGAGGCCAGGACGTATGGTACTATCCCGGAGATACAACGACTCCGTTACCATTCCTATATTACAACGGTGGAAAGAGATACTTCACGGATTATCTTCCGTGATCCGCTAAGAGAGAGTGGACGTATCATGTATCCCCGGAAGTATGCCAATTACAGTGTCGATCTTTCAGGCTGAAGAAACATCAATCTCTGACGGTGGGTGCAGATGGATCCCCCCCATCGTGGGCGCATTTGGATTTCTTCAGGATTTATTACCTTCACTCAGAAAGCTATGAATATGAATGAATTTGAGGAGGAGATATGAATCAAAGGTCTTCTGTTGGATAAACGAAAACCGGGATGGGTATAACCCCCGATTCCTGAGACTTGCTGTCCTATTTTTACACCCGCTATCTTCCGGGGATATGTATTTTAAGGGCTAAAATAAGATTATGGCGAAGGAATTTTTCATCTGATATATTGGAGATGAATCATTCTGTCGTATGAACGTTGTAAGGGTGCACATGCTTGAAATTGCTCTGATTACAATACTGATTGCCTTTATTTTCACCTTTACCAACGGATTTCAGGATGCAGCTCCGATTGCTGCGACCTTTATTGCTTCACGATCGGCACAGCCGCGCCAGGGAATCATTCTTGTGGCGGCAATGGTATTTCTTGGTGCATTACTGGGGGGAACGGCTGTTGCGTTTACCCTTTCCGGTCTTCTGATGATAGATTCGAACGATGAGACGATCTTTGTCCTGCTTGTTGCGTTAGTAGTGGCTACCGGGTGGAACCTCCTGACCTGGAAACATGCCCTCCCGTCTTCATCGACCCATGCTCTGATAGGTGGTATTATTGGTGCAGGCATAGCATCCGCCGGTCTGGGAGGGGTGTACTGGGGAGTGATAGAACTGGTCCAGCCCCCGCACGAACTTGGGGGAGTGGCAAAGGTGCTCGTTTTTCTTGTTCTATCCGTCGCGGTCGGATTTATCGGCAGTTATTGGATGCAGAAAACATCCGATTTCCTGCTTCGAAATTCGCAGAGATCCATCAACAGACGGATTATGCATCTCAACTGGATCGCAGCGGGCGCGATGGGGTTTGGCAATGGAGCAAATGATTCGCAAAAACAGCTGGGTATCATTGCCCTCGTCCTTTTTGCCGCTGGCCAGTCGACCAGCATTGTAATACCATTCTGGGCACGGTTTATCTGTGCAATATTACTGGCCCTTGGGACCATAGGGGGCGGGTGGCGTATTATGAACACACTTGGAAACAGAATATTCAAGATCGAACCTATCCATTCCTTCGATTCCCAGTTCTTTTCCGGAGCATCCATTGGTCTTTCAACGCTGGCAGGTGCCCCGATATCTTCGACCCATATCATCTCATCTTCGATTATCGGAGTTGGTGCAGCGGAAAATCCAAAAAAGGTGCACTGGTCTGTTGGTAAGGATGTGGTGGTTGCCATGCTCATTACGATTCCCGTCACCGCGGTGCTGTCAGGTTGTGCGTATTTTATTCTATTCACTCTTACAGGGGTGTAATTGTACCATGGAGAAAGATTATCAAACACAGGGAAACAGAAAAAAGAGAGGTATCTTCAGCTCATTATTCCCTCGTCAGTATGATTTTGAACTGATGTTGGCAGAACAGGCAAACAGGACGCTGGAAGGGGTCTGCAATCTTGTTCACTGGCTCGAAGGAGTCTCTTATGACGAACCGGTTGTCCTCCAAAGAATTGAGGACGAAGTGGATGATATGCGCCATGATATGGAGGAAAAACTCATAAATTCGTTCTCGACGCCATTTGATCGCCAGGATATATACGGCCTTTCACGTCAGATGGATTACATCCTAAACTTTTCAAATGAGACGGCAAGGGAAATGTATGCCTTTAAGGTATGCCCCGATGAACCGATTCTCTCAATGGCCAAGGCACTGTATCTTGGAACCCAGTGCCTGGCCGATGGGGTCCGGGTCATGAAATCCAATAAACCGAATGTTGAACAGAGTATTCGCAGAGCGCGGGATCACACCCGGGAGATTGAGGATATCTACATCCTCAGTATGGCGGATCTGCTGCATACCGCAGATGCAATGGATGCCCTGAGACGCAGGGAGATCTATCATCATCTGCGTGATGCAGGAAGAGCTCTTGGTTCGACTCTCGATATCCTCCATAATACGATTGTCGGAATGACATGAACGGATGAGAGAATACACGGGGAATGATGTCGGGGATTACATCAGGATATCATCCGGTATCAAATATTGTTCAGCACTCCCTGCTGTATCCATGGGGGATATCTTTCAACAATGAACAGCTGCCTATTGGATTTTGGGTTATGCCGTGTGGCTCAATAGTGGAAAAATGGATTATTTGAATTATGGCTGGATGTTATGGAAGGACCTTTATGAAGCGCTTTTTGACTATTATGTCGCTGGTTCCGTCACGATCACCGATTTCAAGGGTGACTGTGTAGAATCCCTTGGATGTATACATATGGGCAGGGTTTTGTGCTGTCGAGATGGTGCCGTCACCGAAGTCCCACTCATAGGATTCTGGATCCCCGGTTGAGAGATCGGTAAATACGACTGTAAGAGGAATACTTCCGGAGAGGACATCAGCCGTGAAATCCGCGGTCAATTTTTCTTCCGGTACTGCGGTCACCAGCAGATATTCGGTCTTTGTCTCTGTATCACTTCCGAATCCGTTTGATGCGGTCAGGGTGACGGTATATTGACCGACTGTCTGATAGGTATGCACCGGGTTTTGTACGGTCGAGGTGGCACCGTCACCGAATGTCCATATCCATGACTCGGGACTGCCCGCGGAGAGATCGGTGAACTGGATTTCCTGGCCAGGGGCGGCGGGGTTCGGGCTGGCAGTAAAGTCAGTATCAGGAATCAGGGCAAATTTCAGGACCGTAATAAGGCCTGAACAGGTTTTTGTATCGTCGCCTGCTGCATTGCTCACCGTAAGACTGACGGTATAAGTGCCCGGTTTTTTATACTGGTGCACAGGGTCGGAAGCAGAAGACGATGTCCCGTCGCCGAAGGTCCAGGCCCATGACGTCGGTTCATAGAGCGAGAGGTCGGTGAACTGAACTCTGTCTCTGACGAGGATTGTTGTTTGTGAACTGGTAAAGTTTGCTTCCGGTGTAATAGCCGCTTTACTTATGGTAACATAGACAGTAGCTAAAGCGGTACCACCTGCACCGTCATCGATGGTGTACGTAAAACTGTCTTCGCCTGAATAGTCTTTTTCCGGGACATAGCGAATGGTATTATCGGCCGGGATGGATGCAGTTCCATGTGCCACGGTTCCTGTACCGGTCACCGTGAGAGCATCACTATCCACATCATGGTCATTGGCCAGCACCGGTATTATCACAGCGACCCCTTCCGTGGTCGTCGCAATATCGTCCTGAGCGATAGGGGCATCATTCACCGGTGCAACGGTGATGGCAACCGGCACAACCCCACTCGTAGATAGTCCGTCATATGCCCGGTAGGTGAATGAGTCCGGGCCGTAATAATCATCATTGGGGGTGTAGCTGAAGGACCCGTCTGTATCCAGGATGAGTGTTCCATGGGTTGCACCGCTGGAGAGGATAGGGGTGAGAATATCACCATCGGTATCATGATCATTACCAAGGATACCCGGTGCAGCAATGTTGAGCGTCCCTTCTTCTATCACTGTATAGGCATCGGATGAGGCGGTCGGGGCGTGGTTCACTTCGGTGACAGTGATGGTTACGTCTGCCACACTGCTAATCAGATCACCATCGGTCGCCCGGTAGCTAAAAGCGTCATTCCCGAAAAACCTGGTATCCGGTTCGTAGGTGAACGAACCATCTGCCTTCAGGGAAAGGGTGCCGTGGTTTACACCCTCAACAAGGACGGCGGTGAGCGCGTCATCGTCAGGGTCCTGGTCATTGGCGAGGATGGCAGGTGCGGCAACACTAAGAAACCCGTCTTCCGTCGTTGCATAGGTGTCGGGAGAGGCGGTCGGGGCGTGGTTCACTTCGGTGACCGTGATGGTTACCTGAGCCGCATTGCTGGTGAGGTCACCATCGGTTGCCTGGTAGGTGAAGGAATCCGAACCGACAAAATCGTTGACCGGGGTGTAGGTAAACGAGCCGTCTGAACCAAGTACAAGAGTTCCGTGGGTTACCTCGGTTGCAAGAACGGCAGAAAGTGCATCTCCGTCTGCATCAGCATCATTGGCGAGAACGCCGGGACCGTTGATGATAAGCGCGGTGTTCTTATCCGTGGAATAGACGTCACCCATGGCATGGGGCGCTCTGTTTCCACCCTGAACGGTATATGCCTTGAGACAGACATTGGCATCCTCCCTGAACGATGTTATATCAGTCCAGGATGTTCCGAAATGCGAAAAATAACTCTCACCGGGGTTTGCTGTCGCATCGCTTGCATAGCCGCCGATTGGGCTTTCGAATGGGATGGGATAGCCATAATCGGTGGTTCTGATTTTAACCACAATCGAAAAGTCCTGACCCGCACCAAGAGAAACCGGGGTTGTCAGATCGACGGTATGATATCCCGGGATCTCAATACTGCCGCTCGTGGATGAAGCAGGGCCGGAAGAGCCCATTGGGCCATTCGTAGGGTCGGTATACACATGGACTTCGTATTGACAGTCAAGATCGTTTGTATAGAATCCCACTGCGCTCAGCTCTTCATCGGCCCCGGCGGTGAAGACATTGGCATACCATGCCGTGGTATCCCCGTATCCGAGGGCACTCACTTCGCCAAGCGGATCGTACTGGTAGACAGCGGTATAGGTGTCAAGAGGTTCGGCGGTAAAGACCGCATTTGACTCCCCGATCCTGGCGTCATAATAAGAGATATAGAAATACCCGTCATCACCGAACCAGGTACCCCAGGAATTTTTTGCTATAAATGCGCCGTTTCCGGGCGGATTCGTGGAAAAGCCTGATGCATCGTAATTGTCATCCCAGCCGACAAGGGTAATTGCATGGTTGCTCCCGGAACTGCCTGAATAATAATAACCTGCTGTTTGTGAGTTGAATGCCGCACTATCCCAGTACATTGAGGAGTAGATGCCACCATAGTTCTGGATTACCCACTTCAGATTGTCATTGTCAAGAGGCCCTCCACGTTCCGGGATGAAGAGTACTTCCTGAACATTTTTCTGTGCCTGCACATTTACCGGTGAGGTGTAGGAGAAGTAGGGGTCGTCCAGTTCGTCAATCGGGCCACCCCCCCGGACGAGATAGGCTGTGGCCATGTCCATGTTTCCTCCATTGTCCGGGCCCCAGTCGAATCCATGTGTGTTGACAAGATTGTTTTCGGAAAAATCCCATGTTTCTTCAGTGAGGAGGGTAGATTCCAGACTTCCATAGGTGGCAAACGCCCAGCAGGTCCCATGTGATCCCTGGTCTTTTACTTCTGTCACCTCTCCGGATTCGCGAAGATCGTACTGCCCGGTGAACGACGTTGCCGCTGCCTGATCCGGTTCATCTGCGAGAGCTTGCATGCCTGAGACGGCATTTATTTTTTCCCCACGTAAATGGGATTTGTCAATGGGGGATGGCACGATTCCCGTCGGAATTCCGGCCCCTTTATGATTCGCTCCTGGAATAATATTCATCAGGACAAAATCAGGAACCTTTCCGACAGACTGAGTGAATGCCGGGTTAAGGGGAGCCTCCCGTGGCACATCAGCAATGGGCGAGGATGCACTCACAGCGCCGGTTGTGATCATCATCAGGACAAAAAGTCCGATACAAGTATGTAGTAATGTATTCTTTTTTCGTACCAATTCTTCCACCGCCCGATTCTGATTCCTGCATTCAGAATTCGTCGTATTTTTGAGTATTTTGTCTTTTTGGGCTATATATGTTGGTATAATTTTTTAAGTACATCTGGCTTGAATAAACGATTAAAATTGATCAATAGTCCCAATTTACAGAATATTAGAAGATTAAAATCCTAAATGAAATGTAAATGCCGATAGCAATTCTTTATGATTTTTTTTGGATAAAAATGAGAGAATACGGCAAAATATCCCCTTGGAGGTTTGGAATGGGTTGAAGAAGAAAGTTATGCGCGATTCCATTGATATGAGTGCCTGCAAAATGATGACCTCTGTTCAGGTAGCGATTATGAATACTATTCATGTATTTCTCAACAGAAGAAATTGCACCTTTTAGATGGCGGTGATCTCTCTTTCCTGCCGGTGGGATGCAGGCGATCGGGTATTTTATTGTAAAAGACCTCCTGTGTAGTACCATAATACCCTGGTCATGGGGAGAGGATAATGCAGAAGAAAATGCGGCTGGGAGTACTGTTCTCCGGGGGGAAGGATTCGGTTTTCGCCTGTTGGCGGGCAATGGAAAAAGAGTCCGTTTCATGCCTGATAACCTTGAAGTCCCGGAATGATGAGAGTTACATGTTCCATACTCCCAACATTCATCTGACTTCAATGCAGGCCAAAGCAGCAGGTATTCCTCTTCTTGAATATCCCACCCGGGGAGAGGAGGAGAAGGAGCTCGTCGATCTGGAGAATGCCATTGCTGCTGCGCGAGATCGCTATGAAATTGACGGGATTGCTACCGGCGCAATCCTTTCGGTCTACCAGGCTACACGTATTCAGCAGATCTGCCATGAGCTGGACCTCTGCTGTTATAATCCCCTCTGGCATACCAATCAGGAACAGTATCTGAGAGACCTTATTGCAGAGGGATTTGAGGTCATCATCTCGGGGGTCTTCTCGTCTCCCTTCGATGCATCCTGGCTGGGAAGGACGATCGATGCCGGCATGATCGATGAACTGAAGCGTCTTTCGGAGAAATGGAAGATATCCCTGACGGGCGAGGGGGGAGAACTGGAAACTCTTGTTGTCGATGCACCGTTTTTCAGCAAGAGAATCAGGATAACCTCCTCAGAAAAGATGTATGCAAACTATAATGGGCGATACATGATCACCGGGGCGGAGCTGGTAGAGAAATGATGGTATGTATCGATCTTTCCTGTACAAAAGAATCGCTTGGATGGTACGAGTTTGTCGCCCCCATCATGGAAATTGTGCAGCGAAACGGTATTTCCTGTTCTTCTGTTCACTTTTCCGAATATAATGCAATGAATTATCCCGAGGCGGAGGGGATAATCCTCTGTGGGACAGCCCTATGTGATAATGCTTTTTCCTTTCAGAAAGAAGCATTTGGGTGGCTGTCCTCTCCTAAATGCCCGGTATTGGGGGTATGCGCAGGGTTGCAGGCAATGATTCTTGCCTTTGGCGGGAGTCTGGAGATGAGGACGGAAATTGGCATGACCCTGATAAAGTCACTCCATGAGGACGAGTTCATCGATCGCGGCGAATTCATGGCATATGAGCTGCACCGGTACGGTCCATGCCTCCCGGATGAATTTGCGGTTCTGGCGAAGTCCGAATCCTGCATTCAGGTGGTGAAGCATCGATCTCTGCCGTGTTATGGGGTAATGTTTCACCCGGAGGTGAGAAATGAATGGATAGTGGAGAAGTTTCTGGCGATGTGTTGCGATGTATCTCAGAAAAAGCCCTGATGTTCTGGCGTTCTGACACTAGGTTAATATATTTATACACAATTGTGTAATAATTGAGTGAGTATTATGAAGATAGCTGTAAGTATCCGGACATCAGAATCTGGGCCGACCGTTGAACAGCGTTTTGGGCGCACACCTCAGATATACATCTTTGATGAGGAATCAGGGGACAAGCAGATTCTTGACAACCCGTTCGCAGATGGTGCCGGGGGAGTTGGTCCGAAGGTGGTTCAGCTTCTCATGAACAACGACGTAAAAGCAGTCATTACTGGTCAGGTTGGAGGCAATGCGCTTGCTGCTCTCAGGAATTCAGGGATACAGATATTCACCTGTGAACAGGGCGTACCAGTTGAAGATGCTATAGAGAAGTACCGTGCAGGCACTCTCCCTTCCATCCAGTGAGTGTCGCCTGTGGTTAGAATTGTCATAGCAAGTGGCAAGGGTGGCACAGGAAAAACCATGCTTGCTGCAAATATTGCCTATTGCCTCTCGCAGACGGTGGATACCACCCTTGCTGACTGTGATGTTGAAGAACCAAACGTTCACCTCTTTTTCCCTTCTGAGCATGTTGATTCACAGGTAAGTGTTGCAAACCCGCTGGTGGACAGGGAAACATGTTCTCTGTGTGGGAAATGTGCTGATTTCTGCCGGTATGGAGCCCTTGTCGTGATGGAGAACAGCGTATTTTTCAATCCTTCCTTGTGCCATTCATGTGGAGGATGCCAGCTCGTCTGCCCTGAACGTGCAATTTCAGAGATATCCCGGGAGATAGGTGTGGTTGAGGTACGAAAGCCCTCA